>VBMM01000120.1 GCA_005878415.1 Methanobacteriota archaeon | reverse complement strand
TTCGGCGGGATGATCGGACCGTTTTGCCTCGAGACGATCGTCACGGACCGCCTCGAGTTCAAGGTCTTCGAGATTTCCACGCGGATCGTCGCAGGGACGAACCTGTTCATCGCGGGGTCACCGTACTCCGACTTGGCGGAGCCGGGGATGTCGACAGGCCGCCGAATCGCCCGGGAGATCCGTGTGGCGCAGAAGCAGGGCCGCCTCTCTGATGTGTTGAGCTGAGCTTCGGGGCCGGCGGAGGAAATCAACCCGGAAAAACGGGTGGAAACTCTTTTATGGACTCACCCGGCTGGGCGGGCCGCCATGGCCGATCCCGCCACGGACCAGGTCACGGTCGCGGTCATCCTGTTCGCGGTGGCCCTCGCCGTCTTTACCTTCTTTGAGTTGCGGTTCCTTCGGAAACGGATGAAGAATCGTCGGGTGCGCACGGCGAAACGGGACGAGGAACTCTCCGACGAGGCGCACAACACAATCGTGACGACGAAGGCGATCCTCGCGGCCCTGGAACGCCAGGGGATTCGGAGCGAGGAATCGGCTTCCTGGTTGCGCGAGGCCGAGACGGCCGCTACGCGGCGGAACTACCGCGTCGCCATCGACCTGACGGCGAAGGCAAAGGGACGGCTCCTCGCCCTGAAATCGGCGCAGTCGTCGAAAGGCGACTTGGCCAAGCTCGATCGGCTGCCGCGTTCCTCTGCTTCCGAGGAGATCACGACCAAGGAGATCATACAGAAAGAGTTCCCGCCGAACCTCATGCAATCGAAGTTCTCGATCGAGGTTGCCACGACTGCCATCGACGCCGCCGGCGCGGCGGGACGCGACGTCGGGCAGGCGACGCAGCTCCTCGACGCCGCGAAGACCCGCTTCGATGCGAAAGATTACACCGGATCCCTTGGCCTCGCCCGACAATCGAAGCGCGCGGCCGAGGGCGAATCCGTGGATGTCGTGACGGCGCTGGCCACACCGCCGACGCCACAGAACGCGACGACCGCGTGTACGAATTGCGGAGCGGTCCTCCAAGGGGACGATGCGTTCTGTCGGAAGTGCGGGACTCGGCTCGTCGCGAGCGCTTGCGCGTCATGCGGTGCGAGCCTTCTCGCGGACGACGCATTTTGCCGGAAGTGCGGCGCGCGTGTTTCTCGATGAGCGGAACGAGCGGATAAACCTTAATTAGCGAGGCCCGCCATCCCTCGCGTGATGGCGATCGGAAGCGACATGGAGCAAGCCCTCACCGCTCTCTACGGCGAGGACCAAGTCGCCGCCGTCATCACGCTCAAGGTAGACACGAAAGAGGCGGATCGCATCGCGACGGAGATCTCGAAGTTCGAAGTGATTCAGGACGTCTTCCTGGTCACCGGCGACACGGACATCATCGCGAAGGCCCGCTTCAAGAACTACAAAGGGCTGAAGGATTTCGTGCTTTCGAGCCTCGCTCCGATTTCAGGGATCAAGGACACAAAGACCTTGATGGTCGTCACGACCTACAAGGAAGCCGGACTGCCGAGGGCACCAAGTTGAGGACGACGCTCACAACCGCGAGATGGTCAGATGGACACCGAGGCGAAGCTGAAGCAAATCATGGACGTCCTCGACCAGATCGCGGAGGACACCTCCGTCCCTAGGAACATCCGACGCGGTGCGTCCGAGGCGAAGGCGAGACTCGCGAAGAAAAACGAGGCGCTCGACCTGCGCGTGACGAGCGCGATCATGATCATGGACGATCTCGCGAACGACCCGAACATCCCGCTCCACGGCCGCACGCTGATTTGGAACGTAATCTCGCAGCTCGAGACCGTGAGATAGATTACGCCAAGTCGGCATATCGGAGACCGTGCCATCGCTTGAGCTTACGCTCCTTCTCATCGGGGTGCCCGCCGTTTCGTGGGCCGTGGGTGCCTTCGTGATCCTTGGGGGCGTTTCCGACCTCCGGGCGCGGGATCCAATCGCGATCCCCGCGGGGACGACGGCTCGACTCGTTCAATACCTCGCCATCACGGCCACCGCGACGATCTTCGGACTAATTCCGTGGCTCATGGTGTCCGGGATCGAGGACAATTTTGGGTCCCCCTCGGCGCCCGTCGCAGCCCTGCTCGATGCACTTGGCGTCGCGTTTGCTTGGACGGCGGTGGTTGCCACTGGAACGCAAACGTGGATCACGCGGGTGCGACTTCGCTTGTTCGTTGGCCTCGACTTCGGGCGTGTCCTGCCGCTCGTCGTAGTCCCGAGCACGGTCGTCATCTTCGGACTTGTCTTGTCCTTCCTCGTGCGCTCGTCTATTCGGCGAGCACGACGGCGGTGGCCGTCAGCTCGTTCACCGCCGGCCGGGTTCGCGACCTAAGGCAAATGCGCAATTTCGTCCGAGCGGTGTCGATAACGGACTCAGGCGTGTTGATTTCCATCTTGGCGCTCGCTTGGGCATTCTCCCAAATCACTTCCGTCTGAAGCAGGAACCGAAAAATACCACGGGGCATGTTTCAGCGGCCGCGCGGGGCTAGTCTAATGGTAGGACAGAAGCTTCCCAAGCTTCTAACGCGGGTTCGATTCCCGCGCCCCGCACTCCCATCGATCTCCATCCATTCCGAGTTACCTCAGCACCCGCATGATTTTCGACGAAACGCTCACTTCGGATGGATGTCGAGCCCGACCCGCCACGTGGTCTTGCACCCAGGGCAGTGGATCTCCCGAGTCATCGAGTCCCCCTGGTCGGCCAACCGGAACGTAAAGAACAGAGGGTTGTTGCACCGGGGACAGCTGAAATTGAGGCCACCGACCGTCATGCAAAACCTCGATGTGTAGGGCCGACTTAAGGTTGCGCTCCTCCACGGATCCGGGTTGGCGGTAAGGACTCGAGCGGTCACTCGCGGCGATTCGGCGGCAAGTTTATGAAAGCTCCCCGGGTTGCCCGCCGTGCGATGCTGGTCGAGAAGGTCGTCGCCCCACCGCTCGACAACAACGCCTACCTTATCGTGGATGAAACGAGCAAGCAAGCCGCCGTCGTGGACCCGGCCTTGGGTGGCCAACAACTTCTGGCGAAGGCCGACGAACTAGGCGCCAAGGTTGTCTTGATCCTGAACACGCACGGCCACGTGGACGCGACGGCGGACGACGGATCGATTCGAACCGCCACGGGCGCGAAGATTGCGATCTTCGAGCTGGACGGAGCCCGACTTGAGAAGAACGCGCGGGACACCCGCTGGTTCCTGCCCGCTCCCCCGCCGCCGGTCAAGGCGGACGTGCAACTCAAAGAGGGCTCCGAGCTCAAGCTGGGCGACCTCGTGATTCGGACGCTCCACACGCCGGGCCACACGGAGGGCAGCGCCTGCTTCTACGTTGAATCCGCCGGAGCTCTCTTCACGGGAGATACGCTCTACGCAGGATCCTGCGGCCGCACGGACGTCTTCGGCGGGAGCCCCGCAAAGATGATCTTCAGCCTACGGAGGATCAAGGAACTGCCGCCGGAGACGCACGTCTACCCCGGCCATGGACCCGAGACGGACCTCGGGGACGAAACGTGGATCCGCGATCTCACCTATCCGATTGTCTGAGTCAACGACGGCCGCTCGCGGCCCGCCAACTTCGCGCCGCTGGCATGTGCCGCACGAGTCGAATCGGAGAGGGCCGACGACCGACTCCTAGGCCGAGACGCCGGTACACTACCTTCATACTGAAGATGACGACGAGGAAGTACGTGTACAGGATGACGAGAGTCGACGGCCAGTAGTACTGCCATACGATGGCGACAAGCCCGACGACCGCGAGGGCCCCGACCACGATTCGGAGGACGAACGCTTCGATCGCGGATCGGCTGAACGGCCCGGTGTCCACCCCGTAGTTCGTGTGCCGCACCGGATCGCGGAACGCGTGCCGCGTCGAGGCCCACACGGCGAACACGAGGACCGGCGTGAGGATCGACATCGCCAGGTGCGCCATCCCGGTTGTGACCGTCAAGTCGATGATCCACGCGGCGTACAAGATGATCGATGTCTGAAACAGTCGCTTCCGCCGGTAGATCGGAAGGAAATTGGGCATGATGACCGTCTTGAGCGTCCTCTTGACGAGTTCCGCACCGAACGTGATCGACTTCGGCAGGTGCCGCGTGAAGAAGTCCGCAATTCGGGTGGATTGGGTCATGAGGATCGGAGCGAGCGAGCTCATCACGATGCAGAGGATCCCCGCGAACGGCGTCAGGTACCGACCGGCATAGGCGTTCGGCAGCTGGTCGTTCGCTCGAATCGCGCGTGCCCCCACCGTCGCGTATAGGATCGCCTCCTCGTTACGGGCCACGAGGCTGGTCCCGATCGCGGTCGAGGCCCGACCCGAGAATCCGATGAAATAGGCGAGCGACGCCGTGAGAAAGAGGTCGTTCAGAAGGATGAGCGGCACCGCGATGGCCAGCATCGGAAGGACCGAGCCGAGGGATGCGGGGTCGATGAGCATGCCAAAACTCAGGAAGAAGATGGCGACGAACGCGTCGCGGATCGACTCCATTTTTTCTTTCAACCGTCCCGCGATCCGCGTGTCGGCGAAGACCATGCCCATGAAGAACGCGCCCACGATGGCGGGAATGCGGAACGCTTCGGCGAGGGCGCCGGCGAGGAACACGGTGCCGAGAGCGAACAGGACGAATAGCTCCTCGCTCCGGATGTGCTCGAACACCGCAGCGGTCCGCGGAACGACGACCGCCGCGAGCAGGGCGAAGAACCCGATGAAGATGCCCACCCCCGCGAAAAGCGCCGGCACATTCACGGGCGTCTCGGACGGCACGATCATCCCATTGACGATCGTCAGCAGGAACATGGACAGGAACGATTCGAGGATGACCATTCCCAGGAGAAACTCCGACTCCTTGTTGCCGAGCCGCTTGAGGTCGATCAGAGACTTAGCGGTGATCGCGGAGCTCGACATGCTGATCACCCCCGCCATGAAGATCGTATCGATCAGGGGCCATCCCAGCCAGGCCCCGATCACGAAGCCCGCGAACATGTTCACGGCGAGGTTCGTGACCGCGAGGATCGCTGCGGCCTCTTTCGTCTTCATGAGTTTCGTGATGCTGAACTCGAGCCCGACGAAGAACAGGAGGAGCACGAGCCCGAGCTGGGAGATGTTCTGGAGGAACGCGCTATCCTGCAGGACGCCGTCGTACGACCATCCGAGGATTCGGAGGTGGATGTTGGGCCCGATCAGGATGCCCGCGATGATGTAGCCGATGACCACGGGCAGGCGGGCTCGCGTGGCGAACGCGGCCCCGAGGAAACCGACGGTGGCGATGACCCCGATGTCGAACATGATCGACGCGGTCTCGACCAGGCCTCATCCCTCCAGAGATCTGCGCGGCTCGAGCGCCCGCGCTGACGTCCATCGTCCGAGAACCGAAGTTCCCATCCCGACGCGGCGCATCGCGGCGCCGCCTACAAATAGCTACTGTCAAGGCGACCCCCCAGGCGATTCGGTCGTCGGAGGGTTGCCCGAGAAGAGCTTTATTACGAGTCCGAATGTTCGGCGCGCGATGGCGGGCGACTGGCACGCCCTCCGGGCGGAGGCCGTCCTCCAGCGGTTGGCTGCATCTCCTCTTGGCCTGTCGAGCCGTGAGGCCCGCGAGCGGCTCGCGCGGGTCGGTCCGAACGAACTCGTCCAGACCGCGAGGATCAGCCCACTCCGCATCCTCCTGAGCCAGTTCACCGACGTCCTCGTGATCGTGCTGATCGCCGCCGCCTTGATTTCGGCGGCCCTCGGCCTGTCCCAGAATGAGACGGCCGACCTCTACGACGCGTTGCTCATCATCGTGATTGTCGTCATGAACGCGATCCTCGGCTTCGTCCAGGAGTATCGGGCCGAACGGTCGCTCGAGGCACTCAAGACCCTCGCGGCGCCGAAAGCCCACGTGCTGCGGGAGGGTGAGGTCGTCTCGATCCCGTCCCGGGAGCTTGTCCCCGGTGAGATTGTCGTCCTCGCGGCGGGCGACCGGGTCCCCGCCGATGCGCGGTTGCTCGAGGTCGCGAGCTTGCGGGTGAACGAGGCCTCGCTCACGGGGGAGTCGCTCCCCGTGAGCAAGACGGTCGAACCGCTGCCCCGGGACGCCTTCCTGGGCGACCGCCGGAACATGGTGTTCATGGGGACCACGGTCGACGGCGGCCGGGGCAAAGCGGTCGTCGTGGAGACTGGGATGGGCACGGAACTCGGAAAGATCGCAGGCCTCGTGCAGCAAGAGGCGAAGGAGGAGACGCCGCTCCAACGTCAGCTCGATCGCCTCGGACGGCAGATCGGAATCGCGGTCTTGGCGGCGGCGGGCCTCATCTTCCTGATCGGCATCTTGCGCGAGCCGGATCCGAGCCACATCGAGCTCCTCTTCCTGACCGCCGTGGGGCTGGCGGTCGCCGCGATCCCCGAAGGGCTGCCCGCCATCGTGACGATCAGTTTGGCCATCGGACTCCAGCGCATGATTCGTCGGCACGCCCTGGTCCGGAAGCTCCCGGCGGTCGAGGCCCTCGGCGCCGCTTCGGTCATCTGCTCCGACAAGACGGGCACGCTGACGAAAGGGGAGATGAACGTCCGAACCCTCCTCGCCGGGTCGCGCGAATACGAGGTCCGCGGCGAGGGATTCGATCCCCAGGGCGAAGTACGGGCCGGGGCCACGGCCGTCCGCGCGGACGATCAACCCGGCCTCCGGCGGCTCCTCGAGTGCGCGGTCCTCTGCAACGACGCCGCTCTGAAAAGGGAGAAGGATCGCTGGATCGTCGAGGGCGACCCGACGGAAGGCGCACTCCTGGTGACGGCCCTTCGCGCGGGCCTCGATTCCGAGGCGGCGCGATCCCAAAGCCCCCGCGTCGCCGAGATCGCGTTCACCTCCGAGCGGAAGAAGATGTCGACTCTTCATGCCCCGCTGTCGGAGCCCGACCTCCGGGAGGTGCTCGCTGTCCCCGAAGGCGAACGGCACCGCCGGCTCGGCAGCGTCGGGGTCACGTTGTACGTCAAGGGTGCCCCGGAACGGATCCTCGCGGCCTGCACGCACCACCTCGTGGACGGAGACCGCCGACCTCTCACCGAGTACGATCGCAAGCAGTACCTGTTCCAGAACCAGGAGATGGCCACGCGCGCCCTCCGCGTGCTCGGCTTCGCGGACCGCGAGTTCCCCCAGGAGCTCCCTCCGTTGCGCGAGGAAGAGCTCGAGCAGGGACTCACGTTCCTCGGCCTCGCGGGCATGATGGATGCGCCCCGCGCCGACGCGTTGGAGGCCGTCATTCGGTGCAAGAAGGCGGGCATCCGCGTCGTCATGATCACCGGGGACCACAAGCTCACCGCCATGGCCGTCGCCCGCGAGATGGGGATCCTCGGGGAAGGCGACCGCGCGTTAACCGGCGAGGAGCTGGAGAAGATCTCCGAGGAGGAACTCGTGCGGGACGTCGATCGGATTCGCGTGTACGCCCGCGTCTCGCCGGAACATAAGATGCGCATCGTCGACGCGTGGAAGAAGGCCGGGCATATCGTCGCCATGACGGGCGATGGGGTGAATGACGCGCCCGCCCTGAAACGCTCGGACCTGGGCGTCGCCATGGGCATCACCGGGACCGATGTCGCGAAGGAGAGCGCGGACATGGTCCTCACCGACGACAACTTCGCGTCGATCGTGGCCGCGGTTGAGGAAGGCCGCGGGATCTACGAGAACATCCGCAAGTTCGTCGCCTTCCTGCTGTCGGCGAACGCCGGCGAGGTGCTCATCATGTTCATCGCGACGGTGGCGATCCTCGACCCGCAATATTTGCCGTTCTTCGTCCCGGTACAGCTGCTCTGGATCAACCTCGTGACGGACGGCCTGCCCGCGCTGGCGCTCGGGGTCGACCCGTACCCGACCGACATCATGGACCGACGGCCCCGCAATCCCAAGGAAGGGGTCCTCTCCCGCGACATCCTCTTCCTCATCATCGTCGTCGCGGCGATCCTCACGGTCGGGACGCTCGGGGTCTTCAAGCTCGAGCTCGACGCCGGGGCTGATTCCATCCGCGCCCGCACGGTCGCCTTCACCACGATCGTCTTCTTCGAGCTGTTCCTCGTCTTCGCGATGCGCTCTCCGAGGCAGACCATCTGGCAGATCGGGCTGTTCACGAACACGAAGCTCATCGTGGCGGTCCTCGGCTCGATGGCCTTGCAGGCCATGGTCATCTACACTCCCTTCCTCCAAGGGGTCTTCCAGACGGAACCGCTCACGGCCGGCGACTGGCTGGAGACCCTCCTCATCTCCTTCACCGCGTTCGCGTTCGTGGAGGCGCTCAAGGTCGTTCGACGGCGGATGAGGGCCTAGCCTCATGCTGGAAATCGACGGGGCCCATGGGGAGGGGGGTGGCCAGCTCCTCCGGATGGCGGTCGCCCTCAGCGCGATCCAGTCGGTGCCCGTGCGGGTCGTGCGGATTCGTGCGGGTCGGCCGACGCCGGGCCTCGCTGCGCAGCATGTCGCCGCCCTCGGAGCGGTGGCGGCCCTCTGCAACGGCGAGATCGACGGGCTTGCGGTGGGATCGAAGGAGATCGCGTTTCGGCCCGGCGACATCACGGGCGGTCGCCACACGTTCGATGTCGGAACGGCGGGGAGCGTGACCCTCGTCCTCCAAGCCTGTCTCCCCGTCGCAGCCGCTGCGCGCGAGACGGTCCGCCTGCGAATCCAGGGCGGGACCGACGTTCGATGGTCTCCCCCGGTCGACTATCTTGCGCGCGTCTTTCTCCCGCTCCTGCGGCGGATCGGCGGACGGGTAGAGATCGAAGTCTTCCGTCGGGGTTACTACCCGCGCGGAGGTGGGACCGTCGAGGTCGTGATCGAGCCGACGCGTGCCTGGGCTCCGTTCGACGTCGCCTCCCCTCTGGCGATCCACTCGGTCCGAGGCATCGCGCACGTCTCGAATCTCGGGGACGACATTCCGAAACGCATGAAGCACGCCGCGATGCGCCGGTTCCACGGCATCGCCGATGTCAAGATCGAAGAGCGAGTGTATCGCGGCGTCGAGGCCGTCGGACAAGGCGGCGCCCTCGTCCTCTGGGCCGAAGCGGGTCCAACGGTCCTCGGCGCGAGCTCCCTCGCAGAGAGGGGCAAGAGCTCCGAACGGGTGGGGGAGGAGTCGGCGGCCGCTCTCGTCGCCGAAATGAACTCAGGGGCCACCCTCGACGTCCACGCCGCCGACCAGCTCCTTCCGTACCTCGCTCGGTCCGATCGACCGTCCCACTTTCTCGCGCGGGAAGTCTCCGGCCACCTGGAGACGATGGCGTGGCTCGTGCCTCAGTTCGTACCGTCCAAGATCGAATTCGCATCGGTCGGTGCCTTGCACACGGTGTCCGTCGAGCCCGGTGCCTAGCCGTACATGCTCGGCCGCGGCGGCTCGCTCGGTTTCTTCGCGACCTCGGTCTGGTGATGGATGTTCTTGAGCTGCATCTCGATCCGCTCGGCCTCCTCGTACAGCGGGCGCGCATCGAGTTCCGTGTGGAGGAGCAGCTTGTCGATGACCTCGATCGCCCGCGCGGCCGCCCGTGCGTCTGGGTAGTCCGGGTGGGCCTCGCTCAGGAGCGTGATGACATCGAAATCGCGCTTCCGGCCTTCGTTCAGGAGGACCCCGGCGACGCCCGTGATCACGCCTTCCTCGAAGACCGTGATGCCGTTCTTCCGGATCATGTCCATCGCCTTGTCTGTCGACCCGATGCCGTACACCTCCACCGAACGATCGGCCTCTTCCTCCCGGGCATCGACGATCAAGCCTTCCGGGCACACGAGCAGATTGCACCGGGCGTCCTGCGCCCAGTCGAGGACCGTCGCGGCGATCGCCTTGATCAGGTTCGGCGGCGGTTGGAACTCGGAGATGAACACGACGACCTGGTCTCGGTCGTCGACCTTCGGTCCCGCGTAGATCCGAACGGGGTTCATCGGCTGCCCGTCCCGGACGAGGGC
>VBMM01000119.1 GCA_005878415.1 Methanobacteriota archaeon | reverse complement strand
TTGTACCCCGCTTCGAAGCCGAAGTTCGCGTGGAAGCCGTTGGACCAGATCCATCCGCCTCCGGTGACGAAGTCATGCACCGGTGGCGGCGGGAACGGCGTCCCCGGGCCGCTCGGGCACGAGATGTCGCTGTGGGCCGAGGACACAACGATCTCCACGCCCTGCGCCCAGAGGTGGAGGGCGTTCACCGTGATCGAGGAGCCGCTCGGATCGCTCCAGACGTTCTGCTCGTTGATGACGAGCGTGAAGACGTCCGGAACGAAGATCAGCTGATTCGGCTCGCCCGTGACGGTGACGGGATTGCCCATGACCATCAGATCAGCGATCTCGCTCGATCCCGACGGGCCCTCGGCGCAGGTCGTTCGGGAACTCGCCGATACGAAGGTCGTCGTGACGAGCGGGGGATTCCCCGGGATCAGGGTGACGTCGGAGGTGGACGCGTAGCTCTCCGCGACTCCGTTCAACCCGATCGTCCACGACACGAAGGTGCTCGCTTCGGCCGCGGGGGTGTTCACATCTGCCAGGGTCGCAGTCAAGGCCCCTCCATCCGACGGAAGATCGCCGGTGTCCGCGAATGTGGTGTCGCTGCCGAGCGGCGGAGGCGTGTGGACCCACAGACCGTAGGCCCGTCCGCTGTAGTCGCCCGTCGGCGGGGGTTCCCATCCGAAGGCGCCCGGTGCGATCGCCACAAACGCAAACAGGAAGATTGAGACCGCGGCTACGATCCCTTTCGCCCTGTTCGATATACGGGTGGGTGCGTTCATGGTAGCCGATTCGATGGTCCCGGGGTCTCAAAAGGGACACACTCTCAGCTGTGCCGGGCTGTGCCTCAACGCAATTATTCGCCCACGGAGAGGCACGTGGGTTCCCAGCCCTGATATCGAGCCAGGCCCCGGCGGAAATCGATTCGAGTCCGCATCGGGAAGCCTCGAATGGATTCGCGGTCTTGAGGAGAGACCCGGAGGCGCGGGTCCGCAAAGCCTTAAATCGGCGGAGCCGCTCCGCACTCTTCTATGCAGATGCGCCTCCTCGAGAAGGGGAAAGACTCCGTCCGGATCGAGATCCTGAACGCGGACGACACGGTCATCTATCCCCTGATCACGGCGCTCCTGAAAGACCCGGACGTCGAGGACGCACTCTACTACACGGGGCACCCGCAGCTCGACAAGCCGGTCCTGACCGTCAAGGTCAAGAAAGGGAGCCCGCAAGCCGCGCTCAAGCGAGTCGCGGAGAGCCTCGCCTCGGAGTTCGGCGGCGCGAGGACGCTCTTGGAGAAGGAGCTCGCATAGGCCCATGGAGCGCGACGTCGGGATCGAAGGCTACCTGACGTCCACGCCCGGGGTCGGCGGCATCCTCAAGGAGACGGCGGACGATTTCGCGGTCGTGGAGGTCTCGTCCCCGCCGCCGACCGTCCCAGACGGCCGGTACGCGATCGCGGCGCTCCGACTGCGGAACTGGGAGACGAACCGCCTCGTCCGGCAGCTCGCGCGGACGTTGCACATCAGCCGCCGGCGGATCGGCTTTGCGGGGACGAAGGACAAACGGGCCATCACCACGCAACTGTTCTCGTTCGACGACATCCGGCCGGAGGCGATCAAGGCGTTGCGGCTCAAGGACCTCGAGGTCGTGGACGTGTTCCGGTCGGATCGCGGCCTGGAGATCGGAGACCTCCGAGGAAACCGCTTCCGCGTCGTCGTGCGACGCCTCGCCCTCCCGCCGGAGCAGGCGGCCACGGCGGTGGCGGAGACCGCGCGGCAGCTCCGGGTGTTCGGCGGCTTCCCGAACTTCTTCGGGGTGCAGCGCTTCGGTTCAGTCCGGCCGATCACGCACGTCGTCGGCCGGCACATCGTACGCGGAGAGTTCCGGGAGGCCGTCGAGGCGTACGCCGCAAACCCGATCGAAGGCGAGGACCCCGAATCGTACGAGGTCCGGGCGGCGTTGCGGGACACCGGCGACGTGCACGCCGCCCTTCGGACGTACCCGAAGTCGTACGGGTTCGAGAAGGCCCTCCTGAACCATCTTGCCGCGCACCCGGGCGACTCCGTCGGCGCGCTGCGGCAGCTGCCCTTCAATCTCCTGCTGATGTTCGTGCACGGATACCAGTCGTACCTCTACAACCGGATGCTCGCCGAGCGCCTGCGGCGCGGCCTGCCGATCCACGAACCGGTGGCGGGGGATCTCGTCCTGCCCGCCGACCGCCTCGGGCTCCCGGATCGCGATCGACGCGTCGACGTCACGTGCGACAACCTGGATCGCGTGGCCGAGCGGTGCCGGCAGGGCAAGGCGTGGGTCGCCGGCCTCCTGTATGGGTCCGAATCCGAGTTCGCCGGAGGCGAGCCCGGACAGATCGAGAAACAGGTCGTGGGCTCGGAAGGTCTTCGCCGGGAGGACTTCATCATCCCGGAGCTCCCTCGGCTGTCCTCGAAGGGGACGCGACGGGAGATCCTCGCGCCGTTCCACGACCTCGACTCTGCGGTCGTCGGCGACGGACTTCGGGTGGACGTCGAGCTCACGCGAGGCGCGTATGCGACGTGCTTGCTGCGTGAGTTCATGAAGGCCGCGTGAGAGGGCTTCCGCCGAATCCGTAGAAACCCGTGTGCCCGACCGGCGTCACGTCCGCAGCTTCGTCCAGAGGTCCGCGAAGCGGTCGACCGCGTCGTCCCGGAAGCTCGACCGGTTCGCGAGGAGGAGTCTCCGCACCTCCTCCATGTCCTTGATCGTGAAGACGCTCTCCCGTTCCCGTTTCGTGCGGACGAGCAAGTCCCGTTGCATCAGTTTCTGCAAATGATAGGACAACGTCGACTTCGAGACGCCGACGCTCATCTGCAGTTCGGCGAAGGTGCGGTCGCCGTACGTCAGGAGCTCGAGCATGATCTTGCGGGGCACATCCTGTCGCAGGACCGCGAGGATGCGCCGCTGCGCCTCGACGAACGCGCGCGCGATGAAGTACCGCTTCCGGTGGCCGTCCTCTTCGGCCTTCAGCACGCCGTTCCGCTCCAGGTATCCGAGATGATAGGACAGCATGCCCGTCGACATGCCGAGCGCCTGCCCGATCCGCCGCAGGTGGACGCCCGGGTTCGCCGTCAGGAAGTCGTAGATCCGACGGCGGCTTTCCAGTTCAAGGCCTTCGGTCATCGGATCACCGGAGCAACGCGAGGTAGAGCGACACGAGGACGGCTAGGTTCAGGGCGAGCCACGGCGTGCCGACGGACGAGATCGGCTGCGTCGCGATTTCGGCGAGGAGCCAGACGCCTTGCGCGAGGAAGAGGCCGAACGCCGCGCTCAGCAGGAGGAAACGCCGTTCTCGATGCCGAACGTACGATTGCACGGAGACCGTCGCGAGGATCGCCGCGAAGCCGGCGAACGAAACCCGGAGGAAGACGTCCCACGGACCCATGTCAGACCGACACATGCGGATTCGCACTAAAGATACTTTGTGTACAGCGGTCGAAGCGGGTCCGATCGCGCCTCCGCCGGCGCAGTTCGAAGGATGTCCTACGGAGTTTCCCGCCCGGACCAAAACCGGCATATCATCGAACGGACAGTATTTGGTAGATGGAGGCCGGCAAGGGCGCGTGCGCAAATCTCGCAAAAGCGGCGGCGGCACTCACGGTGCTTTCACTGCTGCCCGTCGCACTCAGCGGATCTGCCCCCTCTCACGCGTCCGCCGGCCTCCTCCCTATTTCGTGGTCCGCTCTCCAGAACCCGATCGACAGTGAAACGCCGACATCGTCGGTCCTCTTCGGCTCTTTCGCGTACGAACCGACCCACGGCGAGGCCCGCGGGACGTACGTCACGTTCGTGTTCACCGAGCCCATGGGCCCGATCCGGTCGTACATCACGAGCAACGAGGGCGCCTCGGTGCAGTACATCGACTCGATCGACCTCGGGCCCTTCCTCTCGTTGCGCGACTACCCGCAGGTTCGCGGGCCGACGTTCTACGTGCAGGGATTTGACGTCGAGATCCGGGCTCACGACGATCCGACGGGATTGCTCGAGATCCGGACGACGACCCCACGCACGGTGACGTTCGAGCTCCCGCCCACCGCCACGAACATCGTGGCGCACGCGGCGGAAGTCGCATGGCCGGGCTCGTGGCCGGCTTCCTCGGTCTCCTACACGATCGGCGAAGCGCACGCGCGGTTCGTCCTCGGGGTGGGCTCACTCACGATCTCCGGCACCGAGGTCGTCGCGCAGATGGCATCGTCCGATCTGCTCGTCTTCAAGGCGATCCCCAGCTCTTCGCTGTACAAGGCGGAATGGCGGGCGCTCGTGGACGCGATCACGGCGGGCCAAGTCGGCGCGGAGTTCGGTTTCATCGCGACGTCGGACGGACGCTGGGTCGAGAATTCGGCCCGCTACCGGATCGACGTGGCCGCGTGGTCCCAGCGCGTCGCTCCGGGCCGGGCGTCCGTGCACGTGAACTCGACCGCTCCGATCGGGGCGGTGGTCCTCCTTGCGTTCGACCCGGATACGATGCCCGCGGACTCGACGCGGGTGCTTCACGTCCGGGCGAACGGCGTCGAGCTGAACGTCACCGCGGACACGCTCGGCCTGTTCTTCGCGCCGGAGTCGGGCGCGACGACCTCGGCGTACGCGGTCCTGCCGCTGCCGGGGACCGTCTTGGCGGTGTATCTCCCGAGCCTCGCGCCGACGTCCCTCGAAGTGGAGAGCGCGGTCTTGCCTACGGCTCCGATCGCCTTCGGAGCGGATTCGGCGCTCGCCCTCCTCCTCGCGCTCCTGGTCGTCGCGGGCGCCGCGTCGCTGATGTTCCGCCGGCGGGAATCGTAAGGCGCGCGCACGTTTTTATGGCGGCGCGGCATCGACCGCCGCATGCCCGCCGACGAGGTTTGCGGCGTCGTCGATTGCGGCAAGGAAGCGAAGCGGTCCCTCTCGACGAAGAAGGTCAAGGAGGCGCTGCCCGAGCTGAAGTTGATCGGCGAGCCGCGACGGGTCCATCTGTGCCGCGACCACTACCGCGCGTTCCGGAAGAAGACGAAAGAGGAACGCGAGATCGAGCGGGCGACGTGGCAGTGATCGGCTCGCGGTCGGCGAGGTTCACTCGAGGACGAGCTCCCGCATGCCCGTCGTTTCGTTGAGGACGCGGGTCATCGGGATCGTGTCGAAGCGGGCGAGTTGGATCTCGTTCACGACCGCGGCCCTCGCGTGGAACAGGTGGCCGCCGAGGACGGCGTGGTCCCGGCGTCCGACGGCGATGTGCAGGTGGAGCTTCGGGTCCGCACGCATCGCGATGCTGCCGTGCAACGCGAGGAGCTCGTGGCGGTCCCGGAACGCCGCTTTCTCGTACCCTTTCGGCGCGAAGAACCCGATCTCGAAGTCTTGGACCATCCCGATGCCCCAGAGGACGGACCCGCTCACAACGTCATGCTGCGTCGCGGCGGCCTCGACGCTCGAGACGAGGTCCTCTCCGTCGGAGAGCTTCAGCAGGACCGTGTTGCTTTCCCGGCGGCTCTGCGTGCGCATCACCTCGTGAGGAGCGCTTCGGTTTTGATCCGCAGTCGGCGTTCGACCGCCTTCGCGAGGTCTTTCGCGTTGCTGAACGCCGTGTACACGCGCCGCGGGCCGCACGCGGCGATGAACTCGATGACGTCCTCGAAGTCCCCGTGGTCGCTCAGCGGGAACTGTGCCTCCAGGCCGTATCGGCGGGTGTAGTCGAAGAACGCGCACCAACCGCTCACGTACGCCGACCGAAGGCCGATCGACCCGAGCCACGACACGCTGTCGTCGAGCGGCGGCCGCAGCCATCCCGGCGGGAGGACGTAGACGCGGGGATCGGTCCGCTCCGCTTCGGCGAGTTCCGAGATCCGACGATACCGCAACGGGATGCCGTAGCGCACGTAGATGTCCGCGAGGTCCGCGATCTTGTCGGAGACGGCGACCTCGACCCCGAGGCGGTTCGCGAGGGCGATCAGCTCCTGGCTCTTTCCGAACTCGTACCCGCCCAAGGCGACCGGCCCGTTCGCGAGCTCCATCTCCAGCCAGCTCAGGAGGTCCGATTCGACGTCGTGCTTCGGCGGGAAGCTGAACCCCGGTCGTCCGTACGTCGCGTCGACGATCAGCGTCTGCACGCGCTCCGGCCGGGCGCGTCCGCACGTGGCGCCGCCTTCCGGATTGAAGTCGCCCGTGTACAGGAGGTCGTCGACGCGCACCATGGCGGAGCCGAAGACATGCCCCGCGTCCCGGAGGGTGACGCGGAAGCCGTTCATCTCGATCTCGTTGTCGTAGGGCAGCTCGACGCCCGTGCCGGATCCCCGCCGCACGCGGAGGACCTCGAGCGTCTGCGGCGTCATCACACCGCCCGACGTCAGGTGGTCCATGTGGCCGTGGCTCACGATGCTGCCCGGCGTCCTGCGGACGGGGTCCAGGATCACTTCCTTGAGCGCCTCCTGGACGAGGAAGCCGCCCTCGTAGCGCACGCGCATCAGGCCCGCCTCGTGAACACGTACCTCGTCGGCACGCGCCGCTTGAGGCCCGTCCAGTATTTGCAACGTTCGCAGCGATAGCCCAGGGTCACGGTCCCGCCGAAGACCGTCATGTTCCGGACTTTCTTCAGGCGCGCCCCGCAGACCGGGCATTTGATGAGGGACCGCATCTCGTCGGTGTCGCGGCAATTGATCTCCAGGTCGACGAGGCCCGAGTCGATCGCGAGCAGCCGCAGCCGCGGCTCCCCGACGCGATACCGTTCGTCGCCTTTCATGTCCTTCTCGACGAGCGCCTTGAGCCGTCGCTGGCTGTCGACGATCTGCCG
Source organism: Methanobacteriota archaeon (assembly GCA_005878415.1). Lineage (GTDB taxonomy): Archaea > Thermoplasmatota > Thermoplasmata > RBG-16-68-12 > RBG-16-68-12 > RBG-16-68-12. The sequence goes on along the minus strand of VBMM01000119.1, from coordinate 713 downwards.
CGTGCTGAACACCCGAACGAGGCTCGCCCTCACGCGGTCGTCGCTCGGGATCCGATACGACGGCATTGAGTCGCGGAAAGGGACCTGAGGCTACTAAGGCTTCCGGGAAGAGGTCCGTATCGGCTACGCCGGGATGAAAAGCGTCTCCCCGCTGACCTCCGTGTTGAAGTTGAATGGCGTGTCCTGAACGTTCAGCCGAACGCCTTCGTCGGCGCCCGCCGGTGCGTTGCCGACGACGCAATCCACGGTGAGGATGCCGCTGAACGTGACGCCCGGGAACTCGCTCGGATGGATCTCGACGCGGATAAGGGCGAGGCCCCCCTCGACCGTCGTGCCGTCGAAGACGATGGTCCCGTACGATTTAAACGAAATGAGCCCGACGGCGTCCCACGTCCCGTGAGCGAACACGCTCCCGTCCGCGAGGTGATGGATGAACGTTCCGCTCCCCGTCGCCTCGCGCGTCGCAGGGTTGAACGTGCCGTCGCCCGCGATCTCGACCGTGTCTCCGTTGTCCGCCATCGAGACGTCCGGACACGCGCCCGCTTCGCCGCAGAGTAGCCCCGAACCAGCGAGGAAGGTCCTGACGCCCGAAGGCCGCCCGGCGGATGCCACGCCGCCAAGGCCGGCCGCGATCACGAACGCCGCCAACATCATGCTCGCACTGACACACGCACGCCTCATTCTCGGACTGGAACCCATTCGCACCGCACCTC
>VBMM01000318.1 GCA_005878415.1 Methanobacteriota archaeon | reverse complement strand
AACATCGACTCGTTCGGCGATCCGTTCAGCGGATACGTCGTGTGGGCGGTGAACTCGACCGGTGGGGCGTACAACAAGGAGATCTTCCCAGAGTCGCTGGTGAACTCCATACTGCCCGCGCCGCCGATGGGCGCCCTGGTCGCGCACCAGGAGCTGGTGTCGTTCGCGTCGGGCTTGGTCGCCCGGACGGAAGCCTGAGTCAGCCGCCCAAATAGAGGCGCCCGACCTCGGGATCGAGGAGGAGCGCCTCTCCCTTTCCTTCGTACCGGTTCCGGCCCATCTCGAGGACGTATCCCCGGTCCGCCATCGTCAGCGCCTTCTTCGCATTCTGCTCGACGAGCAGGATCGCGGTCCCGTGCTCGTTGATCTCCTGGATCTTCTCGAAGATCAGATGGACGAGCTTCGGCGCCAGTCCGGCAGACGGCTCGTCAATCAACAGCAGGACGGGGTCGAGGACGAGCGCCTTCCCGAGGGCGACCATCTGCTGTTCCCCGCCGCTCAGCGACCCGGCGCGTTGCCGGAGCTTCCGCTTCAGGTTCGGGAAGACGTCTGCGATGTGCGTGACCCGCGCCTCGAACTCTTCCCGCGTGAGACGGCTCTGGGCGAGCTCCCTCGTCGCCGAGTCCGCGGCGCGGCGTGACCGAAAGACGCTTGGGGCAATCTTGCGGATTTCCTCGCGAGTCGCGTTGACTGCCTCGACCATCAGATCCGCGGCGCCGTGCAGCCATCCCGGACGCCGCGTGATGGCGCCCATCTCGAGATTCTCCCGCACCGTGAGGTTCGGGAAGATGTTCCGGTTCTGCGGCACGTACGCCAGGCCGTCGGTGACGAGCGTCTCGGGGCTTCGCCCGGCGATCTCGATCGAACGGAACTGGATGCTACCCTTCGACGGCGTGAGGATGCCGATGATCGTCTTGATCAACGTCGACTTGCCCGCCCCGTTCGGTCCGATCACGGTCACGATCTCGCCGCTGTCCACGGTCCCAGAGACGCCGTGGAGGATCTCCGTCTCCCCGTATCCGGCGTGGAGTTCCCGGAATTCCAGGAGCGCGATGGCGTCACCCTCCGAGGTACGAGTCGATTACCTTCGGGTTCGCCTTGATCTCGTCCGGGACGCCCTCGACGAGGCGCCGGCCTTGGTGCATCACGATGATCCATTCGCACCGCTTCATGACGACGTCCATGTCGTGCTCGATCAGGAAGAACGTCACCCCGTGGTCTCGCAGATCCTCGATGACGGCGAGGATCCGCTGCGCGAGCACCGGGTTGACGCCGGCGATCGGCTCGTCGAGCAACACGAGCTTCGGCTGTCCCATCAGCGCCCGCGCCAACTCGAGCAGTTTCTTCTGGCCGCCGCTCAGGTTCTTCGCGTATTCGTCGCGGAGCCCGAGCAGCCCGACCGTCCGGAGGACCTGTTCCGCGCGCTGGATGACCTCCGCCTCGGCCGTCGGGATGTCCCAGGGATGCAGGAACAGGTCCGTGAGCCGCTCGCCGACGATGCGCGGCGAGGCGACCATGACGTTCTCGAGGACGGTCATGTTCCGCAGCTCCCTCGGGATCTGGAAGGTCTTCAAGAGGCCCCGGCGCACGATGCGGTGGGGCGGCAGCCCGTCGACGCGGGTCCCCTCGAAGTAGACCTGGCCTGCGTCCGGGGCGTAGAGCCCTGCAATCACGTTGAAGAGCGTCGACTTTCCCGCCCCGTTCGGGCCGATCAGCCCCGTGATCCGGCCGGTTCGAACGGTGAGGCTGCACTCGTCGACCGCGCGGATCCCGCCGAACGACTTGGTGACGTCCTCGATCTCGAGGATTGGAGGCGTCCCAAGCCGATGGCGACCTGGTTGAGGTAGTCGAGCTTGAGGGTCACGTCGCCGGGGAAGTAGCCTTTCAGCTGCTGGGTCGTCCAGGTGAACAGGAAGAACAGGTAGCCGCCGAGGATCACGCCTCGATTGTTGCCGCTGCCGCCGAGGATGACGACCACGTAAGCGCTGAACGTCGCCGCCGGCGCGAACTGGTCCGGGGTGATCACCCCGTTGAACGACGCGAGGAGCGCCCCCGACAGGCCCATGATCGCGCACCCGATTCCGAAGGACGAGAGCTTGAGCGTGAAGGCGTCCTTGCCGAGCGCCATCGCCGCCTCCTCGTCCTCGCGGATCGCGTGGAGGTTGCGTCCCCAGGGAGCGCGGGTGAGGAAGTCCAGGACGAACAGGATGCCGAGGGCGACGCCAATCGCGACGAGCGAGAAGACCGCGTCGGAATACGGACCGCGAGGCACAAACGCGTCGAACGGCCGCGGCACCAAGGGGAGGGTCTGATCCCCGCCGGTCAGGCTCCGTTCGTTCTTCAAGACGAGTCGGACGATCTCTCCGAGGGCGAGGGTCGCGATCGCGAGGTAGTCCGCGCGGAGCCGGAGAGTCGGGATCGCAATGAGCACGCCGAGCACCCCCGCCGCGAGCATCGCGAAGAGCGCGGCGAGGACGAGGTCGATCGGTCCGGCGAGTCCCCAGTGCCCCGGGTACGTTGACCCGAACGCCCCGGCCCGGACCGAGCCCGTGGCGAACATCGCGAACACGTAGGCTCCGACGCCCACGAACGCCGCGACCCCGGCGTTGAAGAGCCCCGTATGGCCCCACTGCAGGTTCAGCCCAAGG
>VBMM01000118.1 GCA_005878415.1 Methanobacteriota archaeon | reverse complement strand
CAGGTGGGACTTCGTCCCGGCCTTCCCCAGGCGGACCTCGGGGTTCGCCGCGAAGTGGTACACGACGTCCGCGCGGCGGAAGATCGGCCGCAGATCGCCCCGCAGGACATCGCGGCGCACGAGCCGCGCGCCCGCCTTCAGCGCCCCGGCGACGTTCGCCCGCTTCCCGGTCCGCAGGTGGTCCACGATCACGACGTCGGCATGCGGCGCGATCGCATCGGCGAGGTGGGAGCCGACGAATCCCGCGCCTCCCGTGATCACGATCCGCGGACGGGCCATGGCTTCCGCCGCGCAACCTCGGACGGCGTAATCAAGGTTCCTTCGGCCCGCGGAGATGCGCGACGAGCGCGTCGACAGCCCGCGCGCGGTGCGAGATCGCGTTCTTCTCGGAGAGGGACATCTCCGCGAACGTCTTCGATGCGCCTTCCGGCACGAAGATCGGGTCGAAGCCGAAACCGCCCGCGCCCCGCTCCCGGTCCGCGATCGTCCCGCGCGTCTCGCCGTGGAAGACCTCATGGTCTCCGCCTCGCCGCAGGAGCAAGACCGTCTGGAACGCCGCGCCGCGGTCGCTCACGCCGTCCAACAGCGTGAGGATCCCGGCGCACCCGAGGCGCTTGTAGACGTACGCCGAGTAGACGCCCGGGAAACCGCCGAGGGCATCCAGGAACAAGCCGGAGTCGTCGATGAGGTAGTCCCCGCGGACCTGGTCGTCGAGGACCGTCGCGGCGAACCGCACGACTTTCTCGAGCCGATCCGTCTGGATCTCCGGGTAGGTGCGGTCCTCCCGGACGATCCGGACGCCCGCGTCCAAGAGCTTCGCGGAGACCTCTCGGAACTTCCCTTCGTTCGCGGTGACGAACGCGATCACGTGTACCGCCCTCGTTCCTCGATCTCCCGGACCTTCCGCACGACGGCGTCGGCGGCCTTCCCCATGACCTCCCGGTATCCGCGGACCACCTCGCGGTAGTAGTCGTCGGCGTGGGCGTGCGCGCTGACCAGCGCCTCCCGGAGCAGATGGAGGTCGACGCCGCGGGCCTCTGCGCCATCGTCCCTGCCGCCGAGGCTGAAGTCGATCATCACGATCCGACCGCTGCGGACGATCATGTTCGACGGCGTCAGGTCGCCGTGGACGATCCCCGCACGATGGAGACGCCCCGCGACGCGGCCGATCGCCCGCGCGATTCGGCGCGCCGACGGCCCTCCGCGGTCGAGCGCTTCTTTCCCCGTCGGGCCTTCAACGAACTCCATCACGATCTTGTTCTCGACCGCGTCGATGTCGTAAAGGATCGGCACCGCCACACCGGCGGCACGGGCCTCGGCCATGAGACGCGCCTCCGTCCGGAGGCGGGACCGCCGAAGGTCCTCGTCCAGGGCCTCGAGCCGGTAGCGCTTCGGAGCGCGGTGCTTCTCGACCGCAGGCCGGCCGAGGAACTCGGTCCGCCGGAGCTCGGCCTCCGCGCCTCGCTTCAAGAGCACGACCGCGCGATGCGGGGGCAACGACAAGAACTTTCGGGGCTCACGCGGGATTCGGCGCGTGCCGTAGGAATCCCGTGACCTCGGACGCCGGCGAGTCGCTCCGGACCGGCGAGAAGTCCGGCGGCAGGCACCGGGCGTACCGCGGCTCGAGCAGTCGGCCCTCGAGAAGGACGATCGCCGCGCGGTCCGTCTCGCTCCGGATCGGGCGGCCCGCCGCCTGGAGGACCTTGTTCACCGCCGGGAACACGTAGGCGTAGTCGTAGCCTTTCGCCGACCCGAACTTGCGCGAATAGTAGTCCTTGAGTGCCTCGACCTCGACGTCGGGCGGGCTCAGAGGCAGTCCGACGACCACGACGGCGGCGAGCAGGTTGCTCTCATAATCGACGCCCTCGCTGAGGGAACCGCCCTGCACCCCGAGGAGGAGCGCGCCGCCATCGGCGCGGGCGAGCCGCAACACGTCGAGCGCGCCGTCCCGCTGGGCCTTCGTCCACTCCGGGCGCTCGACGAGGAGTCGCTTGCGCAACCGGGCGCCGAGGATGCGGCGGTGGGCCTCCCCGAGCTGCTCGTACGACGGGAAGAACGCCGCGACGTTCCCGGGGGCGCCGAGCGCGATCGCCGCGATCTCGCGGGCGATGCGGTCGTGCATGCCTTCGCTCCGCCTCGCGTACTGCGTCGTCAGATGCGGGTGGACGAGGAGGAGCCGGTTCGAGCGGGGGAACGGCGAGCCGTACGTCCGGATGACCCGCCGCCGGGCGTGGATCCCGAGGAGGTCCGCGTACATCTCCGCGGGGAACAGGGTCCCGGACATCAGGACGCTCCCGTGCACGGCGTCGAACACGCGCTTGCTCAGGAGACTCGGATCCATCAGCCGGATCGCGAACTTCCCCTCCGGACCTGGGACGACCAGTCGCAGGATGCCGTCGTCGTGGTCCCGCCACCGCGCGAAGAATTCCGCCAGCGCGGGGAGGCCCGAAGGCACGCCGCGACGGGACGCCTCCTCGCCGGCGAAGGCGAGGGTCTCGACGAAGTCCGTGTAGCCGAACGTCCGGCCGGGCGCCTTCGGGAGGCCGGCCTCGACCGCGTCGACGAGTTCCTCCTTCCGCGCGACCCGCTCCGAGCCGACGGCCAGGAGGAACCGCTCGATCGACTTCGCGACGCCGACCAGTTGATGCGCGACCTCGCCGTCGATCGATCGCGCCTCCTTCGCCCCCTTGAGCACGTCCTGTACGCACAGGTCGCCGCCGAGGTGCGCGCGGATCCGGTCCGGGAGGTTGTGCGCTTCGTCGACGACCAGCACGAGCTCGTCCAGGGACCGACCGAGCCGCGGCAAGAACCGCTCGAGGATCTCGCTGAAGACGTAGTTGTAGTCGCACACCACGAGGTTCGCCCGCGCGGCCGCATCCATCGCGACCTTGTGCGGGCACACGCGGCACGCGCCGCTCGCGCGGACGAGTTCCTGCACGTGGAACGTGCGCTGCAGGACCGCCGCGACGACGGCCGTGTTGTCGCGCGTGAAGAACGCGCACGACCGCGACTTCACCTTGAGATCGCAGAACTCGTGGAACGCGCGACCGAACGAGGGTGCGCCCTCCTGGAGGCACATCGACTGCTTCGCGATGAGGTCGACGGTCGCCACGTGGGGTCCTTTCGCCTCGATTCGCCGCACGGTCTCGATCGCGATGCGGTGCTGGCTCTGACGCGACGTCAGGAAGAGCACGAGCTTGCCCGCGTTCATCGCGTACTCGAGGGAGGCGACGAGGGCGACCGCGGTCTTGCCGATGCCCGTCGGCGCGTGGGCCAGGAGGTGGGACCCCTCGGCGATCGTGCGGCGGGCATCCGCGAGGAACGCGGACTGGCCGTCGCGCACGCGGTCGAACGGCCACGGCATCGAGGCGGGGCCCGCGGGGAGCGACTCCGGCAGCTGCATCGCCTCCATCGCGGGCCTCGACAAGGTAAGGGGTCTCGACGCGCCCGGCGTATGAAGGACTTCCGGGGGGAGAGGACCGAAAGTACCCAGGGGTCCGCAACGATCCCGCCCCGGACGGGAGGCCGCGCAACCGCGCGTCCCAGGGCACGTGGACAATCCTAAATATCTAGGGCCCGTGCCGGGACCGATGCGAGGACCGTACTCCGACTACGCGCCCCCGCCCATCTACGTCACCAAGGACCGCTCGGGGCCACGCCCGGGCGTGCGGTTCAGCCGCACGGAGCTGTTCCAGCTGCTCGTCGCAATCCTCGCCTTGAGCGCGGCGCTCACCCTTGCGAACGTCAGCGCCTCCCGGGGCTTGTTCAGCGCGGGCCAGCTCGGCCTCGTGATCGGCCTGTGGTTCGTCAGCGCCCTCGTCGCCGTGTCGACCGGCGTCGGCCTCCACGAGATCTCGCATAAGATCGTCGCGCAGCGGTTCGGCCTTTGGGCCGAATTCCGCTACAGCCTGCGCGGCCTGGCGATGGCGTTCGTGTTCGCGTTCTTTGGCTTCCTGATCGGAGCGCCGGGCGCGACGATGGTTGCCGGCTACGTGACCCCGGATCAGAACGGCAAGATCAGCGCCGCGGGTCCCGGGTCCAACCTCGTCATCGGGACCGTGTTCATGCTCGCGGCCGCCGCGATCGTCCGGACGGCCTCCGTCACGAACATCGTCCCGTTCCTCACCACGACGATCTTCGTGTTCGCCTGGTACATGAACGTCATCCTGGCGGGCTTCAACATGATCCCCATCTTGCCGTTCGATGGCGCGAAGGTATGGGTCTGGAATAAGGGAGTGTACGTCGGCATCGTCGTCCTCGTCATCCTGTTGTACCTCGCCGGCGTGTACCTCGGCATCACGGCCCTCTGATCAGCGATTCATGATGCTGGCTAGGTAGCCCGCCCCGAACCCGTTGTCGATGTTGACCACCGCCACGCCGGGCGCGCAGGAGTTCATCATGCCGAGCAGCGCCGCCATGCCGTCGAAGCTCGCGCCATACCCGACGGACGTCGGGACGGCGATCACCGGCGCCTCGACGAGACCGGCGACGACGCTCGGAAGAGCGCCCTCCATGCCCGCAACGACGACGATCACCTTCGCCTTGCGCAGCAGGTCCCGCCGATCGAGGACGCGGTGGACGCCCGCCACGCCGACGTCGTAGAGGCGGGTCACCTTGGACCCCATGAGCTCCGCCGTGACGGCGGCCTCCTCCGCCACCGGGACGTCGGACGTGCCCGCGGTGACGACGACCACGGAGCCCCGGCGCGAGGCGGGAGGCGTGCCAACGGCAATGATCCGGGCCGCCTCGTGGTATGTGACCCTCTTCGTCGTGAGCGCCTTCTTCATCCGCGAATAGATCGACTTCGAAGCGCGCGTCGCGAGGACGAGCCGGTGCGAGGCGCTCATCCGCCGCACGATCTCGACGATCCGCTCCGGCGTCTTCCCGAGGCACAGGACGACCTCCGGGAACCCGCGCCGAAGATCCCGATGGGAGTCGATCTTCGCATACCCGAGGTCCTCGTACGGCAGGTCGCGCAGGGCCGCCATCACCTCGCCGACGGACGTTTTCCCGGACGAGAGATCGCGGAGGATCGCCTCCACCCGACGGCGGTCCACGGCCTCACCGGATCTGTTCCCACTTCTCGAGCTCGAGGACCGAGCTCAAGGTGCCGCCCCGCTTGATCTCCTCGCGGATCCGGTTCTCCCGCTCGAGCACGTCGAGGGCGCGGTTCGCCATCTCGACCGCCTGCTCCCGCGCCACGACGATGAGGCCGGACTCGTCGCCGACGATCCAGTCGCCCGTGCGGACCTTTTGCCCGCCGCACTCGATCTCGCTCCCGATCTCCCCGAGGCCTTTCGGCTCGCCCGCGTGGGGCGCGACATGGCGGCTGAAGCACGGGAAATTCAGCTCGAGGATCGTGTCGAGGTCTCGCACCGCCCCATCGATCACGACGCCGGCCACGCCCTTCACGAGGCACGAGTTCGACGCGAGCTCGCCCCAGACCGCGGTCGGCCCGCCGCCGACGTCGATCACAATGACGTCCCCCGGCTTCGCGCGGTCGATCGCCTCGACGGGCTTCGCCCAGTCCCCGTCGGCCGTCTTCACGGTGAGGGCGCGTCCGACGAGCTTCGTGCCGTGCCGGATCCGCGGGACGAGCCCCGTGACCACGCCGCGCTTCTGCATCGCGTCCGCGAGGTTCGGGGTCGAGATCTTCCGGAAGGCCTCGGCGACGTCCGCGTCGGTGTACTTCTTGAACAGGCCCGTGGGGATCGACTTGCGGTCTTTCATCGCCTTCTTGATCGTGCGCGTCGCCTCGGCGACCTTCTCGGCCTTGATGATGGCGCCGCCGACGATGACGATCGACGCGCCTGCTTCGAGGGCCTGCGCGACCGTCTCGGAGTTCAGGCCCCCCGCCACGGCGACGGGCAACGAGGTCGCCTTCGCGACCGCCTTGAGCTCCTGCAACGGCGACTGGGCGATCATCTGCTCGTCGATCGAGACGTGCATGTTCAGGTAGTCGACGCCGAGCGCCTCGAGCTCCTTCGCCCGCTTGGGTTTGTCGACGACCCGCATCAGGTCGACCATGATCTTCGCGCCGTACCGCCTCGCGGCCTTCACCGCCTCGAGGATCGTCGCGTCGTCCGTGACGCCCATCACCGTCACGACGTCGGCGCCCGCCTTCACGGCGATCTCGACTTCGAAGGCGCCCGTGTCCATCGTCTTCAGGTCCGCGACGATCGTCTTGCCAGGGAACGATTTCTTGAGCTGGCGCACGACCTCGATCCCCTCCGACTTGATGAGCGGGGTGCCGGCCTCCAGCCAGTCCGCCCCGCCTTCCACCGCCTCTGTCGCGGCGAGCAACGCCCGCTTCAGGTGCATGTGGTCGAGGGCGACCTGCAAGACGGGCTCCATGTCCTCCGTCTAGCTCGCCATCACGATAAAAACGTTCCTTCGAATGGCCGTTGCGGATTAGCTTATCCCCCGAATCCTCGCCCAGGCACTTGCGATGATTCCGCTAGGGAACGGGAGGATCATTGACTCTAAGAGGATTGCCTCGGAGAAGCTTAGACGTCCAAGCCAGGGGGCTGCCACCATAGTGGCCAGCATGATGATACCCAGCGCCAGAAAAAACCAACCGCGCCGTCGCTGCGAAGCTGTCAGGGTGGATGGCTTCCAGAGAAGTCCATCCAGAACGAAGCTCAGGACGACTCCCAGAAATCCGTACCCGACAAGCCACCCGTATGGAACCGCGGGCCTCCCCGCGAGGCGGAGTGAGAGAGAACCATATGCAAAGGCTAAACCTCCGCCGACGCCGAAGACCAGTGTAATGACAGTGCGGCGTGCGGGCCAAGCTGGGCGGGACACAGCGGCGGGCCGACTCAACTTGACGAACAATGACATTGCGACGAGGGCCAAACCGAAAATGCTTACCACAGCCCCGAGGATCCGAGCAACGACGTCCCCTGTCCATTCACCGTAAGCCAAGAAGCCCCCACCGGCGACGCAAGTTGCGATGGTCAACCAGAAGGTTGCCAGAGGCCCCGATCGCCGCCACCGGCGTCGCAGGGACCCCATGATCGTCAAGAACATGTTCACCGGTTAAGGGCCTTTCCTAGGATGTCCCATTCCGAGGAGTGTTGGTGCCCTTTTGGGTCGTCGTCGGCATGAAAATCGGCAGATCGACCATGCCTTCAGGGTCATCCCCGGGTGGGAGCGATCATTGCCCAGCGGTAACTTCCGCGGGGAGTTTCAAGCGCTCCATAAGGTCTGATTTCAGGTCTGATACTCAGCGCGGTCATCTCAAATATCGCACCCCGGGTAGCG
>VBMM01000117.1 GCA_005878415.1 Methanobacteriota archaeon | reverse complement strand
AATCGAGGAGCGCGAGGAATACGAGCCACACATCGACAAGGGCACGGTCGTGTACGCCGGCGTGGATTACGAGAAGATCCTGCGGCAGGCGGAGCGGGAGGCGGAGATTATCCTCTGGGACGGCGGCAACAACGACACGCCCTTCTTCAAGCCGGACCTGCACATCGTCGTCGCGGACCCGCTCCGGCCGGGCCACGAGCTCTCCTACTATCCGGGTGAGACGAACGTGCGCATGGCGGACGTCGTGGTGATCAACAAGGTCGACTCCGCCACGCCGGAGAACGTCGAGACGGTGAAGCAGAACGTCCGTTCCCTCAACCCCGACGTCGTGATGGTCGAGGCCGCGTCGCCCATCACCCCGGACGACAGCGTGCAGATCCGCGGCAAGAAGGTCCTCGCGATCGAGGACGGTCCGACGCTCACCCACGGCGGCATGGAGTACGGCGCGGCGTACATCGCGGCGCAGCGGTTCGGCGCGGCAGAGATCGTCAGCGCGGTGAACCACGCGGTCGGATCGATCAAGGAGACGTACAAGAAGTACCCGAACTCCCGGAAGGTCTTGCCCGCGATGGGCTACGGTCCGAAGCAGATCAAGGAGCTCGAGGAGACGATCGATGCGACGCCGTGCGACCTCGTTCTGAGCGGCACGCCGATCGACCTGAGCCGCGTCCTGAAGACAAAGAAGCCCGTCGTCCACGTGCGATACGAGCTCGACGAGATCGGCCACCCGAACCTCGAAGACGTGCTCCGCGATTGGAGCTTCATCTGAGTCTCGGTTGGATGCATGTCGTGGAAGCGGGTCAACGGTCCGGCTTGGCTCGGGCCCACGGGACCTTTTCCGGATTCAGCCGGTAGTAGTCGTATAGCACAGCAACCGCCATGGCGACAAGGAAGATGAGCCAGTCCGCGGGATTCGTCACGGAGGGGAGGAACCCGCTCGCGGTCGCCGGCACGAGGACGATCGCCAAGAAGGACGCCCACACGACGCCGCGGACGAATCCGCTCCGGGGATTGTAGCCGCCTCTTCGCTCGAGGATTTCCGGGACCACCACGAACGGCACAACGATTGCGACGACGGTCGCGATCACGATCGCCGCGGTCCCGAGGATGTCCACCATGCCATCACGGACAAGGAGCTCCCGCATACAAGGTTTCGCGCTTCCGGGGCCACACCTTTAACTCCGCACGGACCATCCACGGCGGCGGACGCGTCTCGATGAAGATCGCGGTGATCGGCGCGGGGGAGATGGGCCACGGCATCGCGGAGCTCGCGGCCCTCCATGGCCACGACGTCCGCATGCGAGACATCAAGCAAGAGTACCTCGACCGCGGCATGGAACGGATCCGCTGGTCGCTGGGGAAGCTCGTCGAGAAGAATCAGATCCGCCAGGCCGAGGCCGACGTGGCCCTTGCGCGCATCCACGCGACGCTCGATCTTCGGGAGGCGTGCCACGACGCCGACGTCGCGATCGAGGCGGTGTTCGAAGATGCCGAGCTGAAAAAGAAAGTATTCCACGAGCTTGACGCGGCCGCTCCCCAGAAGACGATCCTCGCCTCGAACACGTCCGCCTTGCCGATCACGAACATGGCCCTCGCGACGAAGCGGCCGCAGAAGGTCGTCGGAATGCACTTCTTCAATCCGCCGATGCTCATGCCCCTCATCGAGGTCATCCGCGCCGACACGACCAGCGACGCGACGCTCGCCGCGACGGTCGAGCTGACGAAGTCCCTCGGCAAGACGCCGATCGTCGTGCGGAAGGACGTGCCGGGTTTCATCACGAGCCGCGTCCTCGGACCGTACTTCGAGGAAGCGGCATGGATCCACGAGCAGGAAGGCATCCCGATCGAGACGATCGACGCCGCGATGCGGTTCCGCGCGGGGTTCCCGATGGGGCCCTTCGAGCTCGCGGACCAGGTCGGCGTGGACGTCCTGCACCACCTGATCGTGAATGCGAACCGGCCGATGCCGAAGGCCGTGCAGGCGCTCGTCGACGCGAAGAAGGTCGGCCGCAAGGTCGGAGCGGGCTTCTATGCGTATGCCGAGGGCCGTCCGAAGCTCACGCCCGAGATGGGCACGACGTTCGAACCGATCCGGATCCTTGCGCCGATGATCAACGAAGCCGCGGAACTCGTGTCATTGGACGTCGCGAGTCCGGCCGAGATCGACGAGGCGATGCGTCTCGGGACGGCGTTCCCGAAGGGCCCGCTCGCGACGGCGGACGATCTGGGGATCGACGTCCTCCTGGCGGCGCTGAACGGGCATCCGCGTTCCCGGCCCGCGAAGATCCTCGGGGAAATGGTGGCCCGCGGGGACCTCGGGGTGAAGTCCGGCAAGGGGTTCTACGAGCATCGAAGCGGTGGTGCGATGACGAGGTACGAAACGCTCCTCGTGACGACGGACGCGGCGAGCATGGTGGCGACCGTGACGTTGAATCGACCCGACCGCCTGAACACGCTGAGCCCGCAGGTCTTCGACGAACTCGAGCAGTCTCTGATCGAGCTCGACCGCCACGCCGACGTGCGGTGCGTGGTCATCACCGGGGCCGGCGACCGGGCGTTCAGCGCCGGCGCCGACCTGACGTCGTTCAGCGACATCTCGAAGGCGTTCAAGGTCTGGCAGTTCTCCCGCCGCGCCGAGGAAGTCTTCAGCCGCTTGGCGAATTTCCCGAGGCCGACGATCGCCGCGATTAACGGCCATTGCTTCGGCGGTGGCCTGGAGCTCGCCATTGCATGTGACTTCCGGATCGCGGCGAAACGCGCGAAGCTCGGGCAGACGGAGGTGAACATCGGCCTCGTCCCGGGAGCCGGCGGCAGTCAGCGGCTCGTCCGCATCCTCGGACAGCCGAAGGCGAAGGAACTCGTCTTCCTCGGTTCGCGACTCAGCGCGCAGGAAGCGGCGGCGATCGGCCTCGTGACGAAGACGGTGGAGAACGAGGCGTTCGACTCGGAAGTCCGATCGTTCGCGGAAAAGCTCGCGAAGCAGGCGCCGATCGCGATCCGCCTCGCGAAGACGCTCCTGAACCGCAGCGGCGATGTCCCGATCGACGCGGCGCTGGAGATGGAGGCGATGGCGTTCGGCCTCGTGGCCTCGACGGAGGACATCTACGAGGGCTTGCAGGCCTTCATGGAGAAGCGGGAGCCGAAGTTCAAGGGCCAGTGAACGCTTCCACTCGATTCGGCCGAGTTGCGGAGGTCATTTCGCGATGACGCCTCTCTTCGTCAGATCCGCGATCTGGCGCGTCGTGTATCCGATGGATCGCAAGATCGAGTCCGTGTCCTGGCCTTTCTTCGGGACGCGCGCGGGGTTCCGCGTCGTCGTGGCCGTGTGCTTCGCCGGATGTGCGATCACCTGAGCCTTCCGCAGGCCTGGGATGTCCACCGTGGGCAGCAAGCCTCGTGCCTTCACCTGAGGATCTTGCACGACCTCGGTGACTCGTTTCACGGCCGTGATGGGGAGCCGTTCCCCGGCGAAGAGGGTCTCCCACGATTCGAGCGTCCGCTCGCGGAACTTGGCCGCCAGCGTCTGAGCGACTGCCGCCCGTGCTTCCCCCTCCGCGAATTGCTGGTCGAGGAGGTCCGGGGCGCCGACGAGTTCGCACATCCGCGTCCAGAACTTCGGCTCGACCGTTGCGACCGCAAGCCAGCGTCCGTCCTTCGTCTCGTAGAGATTGTAGAACGGGAAGACGCCGGTCAGGAGCGTCTCCCCGGCCACGGGCTCTTCTCCGGTCGCGAGGTACCGCGCGAGGCCGAGCACCATGAGGACGACGGCGGTATCGTAGATCGCGACGTCGATGAACTCGCCCCGCCCGGTCGCGTCGCGCGTGCGCAGTGCGGCGAGGATTGCGAGGGCCGCGTTGAATCCTGCCGCGAGGTCCGCGATTGGCACGCCCGGGATCGCCGGTCGGCGGTCGTCCCGGTTCCCCGTCACCGCGAGGATCCCGGCGAGCGCCTCGAAGTTGATGTCGTGGCCCGGGAGGTCCTTGTACGGCCCCGTCGAACGACGAACGATACGCCGGACCACAGGGACGCGATCGCAACGATTCCGAGGATCGCGAGGCTCACTTCCCGGACGTCGGAAGCGGCCGGGGGAGTCGCCGGGATCAGAAGGGTGAAGAGGGCGAACGGGAGGAACCCCGACCCGAAGACGACGAGCGCGCCGATACCGATCATGCGATACGCAGCCCGGGTCGCCGGCGTGTCGTGATGGACCGGTTCACACGCCTCGCGGTAGCATTTCCCGCAATAGAAACGATGGTCGAACGGGCACCAGACCATCCGCCATGCGCGTCGCCCCGGGAAACGAAGGAAACACCGGGCGCACTCGACCGCCACGGCCGGCCTAGCCCCATGAACCAAATAAGCTTGGTGCGACCGCGGACGCTCACAGGCGAATCTTCTTATTCCGCACCCTCCATGGACTCATGCGGAACCCATGAAAGACGCCGTGATCGTCGAAGCCGTGCGGACGCCGATCGGCCGGCGCGGCGGCTCCCTGAAAGACTGGCGGCCCGACGACCTCGCCGCGTTCGCGTTGCGGGCCCTCGCCGACCGCGCCGGCATCGAGCCGAAGATCGTCGAGGACGTCGTCCTCGGATGCGTCACGCAGGTCGACGAGCAGGGGATGAACATCGGACGGCTCGCACCGCTCATCGCCGGATTCCCGGAGTCCGTCCCGGGCACGAGCGTGAACCGGATGTGCGCCTCCGGCCTGCAAGCGTTCAACTTCGCTTCGATGGAAGTGATGACGGGCCAGGCCGACGTCGTCGTCGCGGGCGGCGTCGAGTCGATGTCCCGCGTCCCGCTCGGCTCGGACGGCGGCGCCTTGAGCCCGAAGCTCCTCGAGAAATACGAGATCGTGCAACAGGGGATCTCGGCCGACCTGGTGGCGGACAAGTACCATGTGACGCGAGAGCAGATGGACGAGTTCTCGCTGTGGTCCCACCGCAAGGCGATCCGCGCGATCGACGAGGGCCGGTTCAAGCGGGAAATCGTCCCAGTGCCGGTGTTCGACGAGAACGGCAATAAGCGGATGTTCGACACGGACGAACACCCACGGAGGAACACGTCCCTCGAGAAGCTCGCATCCCTCCCGCCCGCCTTCAAACCGGACGGACGAATTACGGCGGGCAACTCGAGCGGCATCAACGACGGCGCCTGCGCGATCCTGATCACGAACCCGGAGACGGCGAAGGAGCTGAAACTCGAGCCCCGCGCGCGGCTCACCTCCACGGGCGTCGCCGGCACGAATCCGACGATCATGCTCGACGGCACGATCCCCGCGATCCGCAAGGCGCTCGCGCGGGTCGACCTCAAGCCGGACGACATCGACCTGTGGGAGGTCAACGAGGCGTTCGCGTCCGTGCCGATCGCGACGCGGGAGACGATCGGATTCGACGACGCGAGGCTGAACGTGAACGGCGGGGCGATCGGGCTCGGCCATCCGCTGGGCATGAGCGGCGCCCGGCTCATCATCACGATGCTCCACGAGATGGAACGTCAGGACGTGCGCCGCGGCCTCGCGACCTTGTGCATCGGCTTCGGCATGGGCGTGGCGACGATCATCGAGCGGCCCGCGTGAGTTCGACGGTCCGCCCGGTCAGAACAAGCGGTTCAATCCCCGGGACGGACTCAAGTCATCCCGCCCGTGAAGCCGAACAGCATCAGTAGGACGCCGAGGCCCTGGGTGATCGAGAGCAGCAGGAGCAGCGCCCAGATTTTCCCGACGGTCGGGCGCCGAACGAAGAACGGATAGAAGACGATCTGCAGCGCGAGGAACGGCCAGAGGCGGCCCATCGCGTCGACCGCACCCGCCTCCGCGGCCGAGAACGGAAACGCGCGGAGCGTCCAGCCGACCGCGAGGGCGAGCACGGCGAAGCACTGCAAGACGAATCCCACCAGGAGGGTGCGCTTCACGCCGAGACGCACGGCCAGGGTCTGGATTCCGAACGAGCGATCGCTCTCGTAGTCCGAGGCGGTCGTCGGCGCGTAGACGGCGCCGAGGAAGAGCGTCATGGCGACGAAATACCACCACGGTGCCTGTTCGATCGGGCGGAGCAGGCACCACCCGGCCGCGGGACAGATGAGCCCGAAGCCGATCATGTTCGTGACGAGGTCCATGCCCGCGACGCCCTTCCAATGGATCCGCGGATGGGAGTACACCAGGGAGAGGCCCACCAGGAGGAGCGTCAGCAAGACGAAGGCGTAGGGGCCGGCGGGGCTCCCGGCGCCGGCGTACGAATCTTCACGTACTTTTTGCGCGGATTCGCCTGGTCTGTCGTCCGCATGTCGTAGTACGTGTTGAAGAGCAGCGTGAAGGTCCCGAGGAACGGCCCGACGACGAGCAGGCCGAGGACGACCCGGAGGTCGTTCACGAACAGGTGGCGGTCCGTGGTCGGCTGCGCGAGGACCCAGCCGATGTACAGCGGCGCCATCGCGACGATCCAGAACTTCACCCCGCCGAGGGAGAGGATGAGCTCCCACAGATCGCTCGGGGCGATGTACAATTCCTTCGTGACGCGGATCTCGTCGCCCACGGTCCCGGGGCCCGATATTCGATGCGTTGGATAAAAGTGCCGCATCAATTCTCCGTGCGATGGGGACCGCGCTGAGGTCCGCTCGCGGCTCACGCCGAATCGCGCAGGCTCTTCCAGTCCTCCAGGACGACATGTGCGCCGTTGTACCCCGGCGCCCCGCTGACCCCGCCGCCCGGATGCGTCCCCGCGCCGCACAGGTAGAGGCCTTTCACGGGCATGCGGTAGTTCGCCCACCCGGGCACCGGGCGGAACGAGAAGAACTGGTCCACGCCCATCTCGCCGTGGGATTGGTGGGCCTCCGTGAGGCCGAAGCGACGTTCGAGATCGAGCGGCGTGATGACGTCGCGCGCGAGGATCGCCTTCGGGACGTTCGGCGCGTACTCGGCGAGGGTCTCGACGATCCGATCGCCGTACGACTCCTTGATGTCGTCCCACGACCCCGATACGAGTCGATACGGACTGTACTGCGCGTAGATCGACAACGTATGCTTTCCCGGAGGGGCGACGGACGGATCGAGGACGCTCTGCGTGACGACCTCGAGCCATGGGTGCTGCGACGGCTTGCCGTATTTCGCATCGGCGAACGCGTCCTCGACGTAGCCGATCGACGGCCCGATGTACGTCGAGCCGCGGTGATGCGGGCCCGGCGTCTCCGGTGCCGCCGTCCACTTCGGCAGCTCGGAGATTGCGCAGTTCACCTTCATCGCCGCCCCGTGCATCTTGATCCGGCGCACGGCCGCGAGGAAATCTTCGGGGAGGTCCGCGGGATCCATCGTCTTGAGAAAGGTCCGCTTCGGATCCGCCGTGGACACGACCGCCTTCGCTGCCACCTCGCGTCCGTCCGCGAGCCGGACGCCGGTCGCCCGTCCGCCGTGCACGAGGATTTTCTCGACCGCCGTGTTCACGAGGATCTCGACCCCGCGAGAGCGCGCCGCCGCGGCGAGGGCCTCCGGCAACGCCCCCATGCCGCCGATCACGAACCCCCAGCCGCCGACCGCGCCGTCGATGTTCCCCAGGAGGTTGTGGCTCATCGTGAACGCGGTCCCCGGCGTCGTCGGGCCGGCGAAGTGGCCGATGACGCTCTGGTTCGCGAGCGCCGCCACGACCTCGTCCGATTCGAAGTACTCGCGCAGCAGGTCCTCGGCGCTGGAGAAGATGAGCCGGCGGAACAGCTCCTCCGTCTCGGGGTCCCGCAGCAGGGAGGCGAGCTCGGCGAGGGGCACCGGTGGGGCGAGGATCATCGGCTCCGTCAGCTCGACAACCTGCGACCACATCGCCTCGTAGGCCGGGTACGCTTTCGCGTCCTTCTCCGAGAACGCGGCGATCTCCTCGCTCGTCTTGTCGGCGTCGTACCAGAGCCGCAGGGAGCGTCCGTCCGGGAAGGGGCAGAAGGCCTGCGGATCGAACGCGACCTGTCTCAACCCGAACCTCTTGAGCTCGAGGTCCTCGATGATTTGCGGCCGGAAGAGCCCGGAGACGTACGCGGCGGCGCTCACCTTGAACCCGGGGGCGATCTCGTCGGTGACACACGCGCCGCCGACGCGGTCGGATCGCTCGATGACGATGACCCGGAGGCCTGCCCTCGCGAGATAGTTCGCCGCGACGAGGCCGTTGTGGCCCGCTCCGATGATCACGACGTCGACCGACGCCATCCTCGAGCCGTCGGGAAGGTCTCGCGGCGTATGTCGCTTTTGTCCCCGTCGCGATTTCTGGCCTGACGGACGCCGGGCGCGCCTACCGTCGGCGCTTGAGGGCCGGGTTGAGGACCTCTTCCAAGCCGTACCCGAGCATGGCGAATCCGAGGACGACGAGCGTGATGAAGATCCCCGGCGGCGCAAAGTAGAGCCACAGACCCCGCAACAGCGCCAGGTTCGTGTACGCCTCGTTCGCGATCTGGCCCCAGCTCTCGACCGCCCCGGGACCTTTCCATCCGAGCCCGAAAAACGACAGGAAGGCCTCGGTGAACACCGCGCTGGAAATCGTCAAGACCGCCTCGGCCCACACGAGCGGCATCACGTTCGGCAAGATGTGCTTCCGGAGGATGAAGCCGTTCCCGGAACCCACCGCGCGGGCCCGCTCGATGAACTGTCGTTCCTTGACCGTCAGGACCTGGGATCGGATGATCCGGGCCGTCGTAGGCCAACTCACGATTGCGATCGCGAAGATGATCGTCGCGAGGCTGCTCGTCAAGATCGCGACTAGGATCAGGACGAACGGCAGCCACGGAATCACGAGGAAGAAATCGGTGGCACGGGAGAGGAGTTGGTCGGTGACACGGCCGTAGTACCCCGCGACGAGACCGACGGTGGTGCCCAACAACATCGCCACGGCGGACGAGACAAAGCCGATGAGCAGGGAGACCCGGCCCCCATAGACGACGAGCTTGAGGACATCGAACCCTTGCCAGTCCGTGCCGAACGGGTGTGCGGTCGACGGAGGCTGCAACGAGGTCGTGCGGTCGAACTGCGAAGGATACGAACCGACGAGCAACGGTGCCGCCACGGAGATGAAAATGAAGACGAGGATGATGACGAGGCCGGCGACGGCCAGCTTGTTGTGAAGGAGGAGCTGCATGAACTTCTCGAACCGCCTCCAATCGAGTCGGAGCCGTTCGCGGAACACCGTGGCCCGCTGGCCCGCTCTCGACACCATTGCGTCCAGGTCTCATGCCTCCCGTACTCGCGGGTCGAGGTACATGTAGAGCAGGTCCGCGATTGCGTTCGCGACGACGACGCCGAGCGTCGCCACGAGAAACACCCCGGACAGGAGGGGGAAATCGCGAACCCGGGTCGCGTCCCAGGTGAGCTGTCCGAGCCCAGGAATGTTGAACACCTCCTCGATGACGATGGCGCCGCTCACGACCCACCCGAAGTACAGGGCGGACGCGGTGAGGACCGGGAGGCGGGCGTTGGGCATCGCGTGCTTCCGGAGCTGTTCCCGCTCCGTGAGTCCCTTCGCCATCGCAGTCAACATGTAGTCTTCCGGCAACGTGTCCGTCAACGAATTCCGCAGAGTGAGGGAGAACCACGCCACGTTCGTGATGACGAAGGTGACGACCGGCAGGAAGTAATGATAGAGTTGATCCAGGACCCTCGTCAACGGGTCGAAGGTCGAAGCGTTCCTCGACTGGACGCCGAACGGGGGAAAGATCGGGAGCACGAACGCCAGGGTGTAGATCAGCATGAGAGACACCCAGAACGACGGCATCGAGTAGCCGATCAGGGTCGTCATCGTAATCGAGACGTCGATCGGGCGACCCCTCCGCCATCCGGAGATCCGGCCGAGGACGAGGCCGAGCCACATCGTCGCCGCGGTCGCGAGCCCGACCAGGACCAGAGTGGTCGACAGCCGCGGGGCGATCACGCCGGCGACCGGAAACCCTCCCTTCTGATAGGTGATCGTGGTGCCCAGGTTTCCTTGGAGCAGATTGGCGAAGTACAAGACGTACCGGGTGGTGATCGGCTGGTCGAGGCCCCACTGACGGATCAGCTGTGCCCGGAGGTCGCTTCCTCCTTGCGTCACGTTCGATGAACCGCGCGGCAGCAGGACACGCGTCGGATCGCCGGGCAACACCTGGACGATGAAAAAGTTGAGCGAGGCGATGAGGTAGACCGTCACCGCGACGTAGACCGCCTTCTTGACGAGGTACCTACGAAGGTTCGTTGCAACGCCTCAATAACGGTGTTCCGGTTCGAGGGCTCGCTCGCCTATCGCGGCGGGAGATTGATCTTCGCCTCCTCTTCCTCCTTCGATCGCCGTCGGCGAATCAGGAGCGCCGCCACGATCGCCACGGCGATGAGGACCACGACGATCCCGATTCCGGCGATCTGAAGCGCCGAGAGGCCCCCGCCCCCCGTGGGCACGGCGGCAAGCTGGAAGTTCACCGTCGTGGACTGGCCGCCAGTGACGGGAATGTTCGTCTTGCTCTGGGTGACGTACGCGCTGCTCGTCGCCTTGACGGTGTACGTCCCGTCGACCACGGAGATATTGTACTTGCCCTGGCTATTTGTCGACCCGGCGGCGACGCTCGTCCCTGTCCCCGTGAGTATCGTGATTCCGATCGCGGCGAGCGGCGTGCCGTCGACGACATTCGTGACGGTCCCATTGATCCATCCCGCGGTGAAGCGCAACGTGAAGTTGACCCACGTCGCAGCGGCTGCCGTGACAATGACGCCGCTCCTGCTCGAGCTGTTGTGGAGGGGCGCACTCGCCGCGACGGTGTAGGTTCCGGGCGGGAGCTGGAGCGAGTACGAGCCATCGGTGACCGTATCGTTGCCGTAGTTGCCGGGACTCGCGACGACCGATGCCCCGGCGATCGGACTCCCGGATGAGAGTTTGACGAATCCGGTGATGGTCCCCAGGACCGGAGGGGCTTGCGTCACGTTCTCATAGATCGCGTCGGAGAAAACGGGTGCGTTGAAGCCATCCGCAACGCTCACCTTGATCGTGTAGTTGCCCGGCGACGGCCATTTGTACGTCTCGGAACTCGTGACGGTTCCCGTCGCCGGCATGGGCGGGCTCACGGTGATGTTCCCGTCCCCCCAGTCCCACTTGAACGTCAGGTTGTCCGTGGACTCCGGGTCGGATGAGGTCGCCGTGAACGCCTGGGTGACGTTCGTGAACGTACTCCGGAACGTCCCGCCCGAGATGACCGGTTTGATCGGCGGTTGATTCGGTGTGATCGTGCCGGCGTATTGCAGATCGAAGAACAGCGGGTTCGCGCCCCAGAACGCGTCCATCTGGCGGTACGGGTGAGCATTCCAGTCGCCCCAGCCCGTCCACAAGTCGGTCCGGTAGGCCCATTCCCCGAACGGGAAGACATAGATGATGTACGTCGCGCTTTCGTAGTTGAGCTTTTCCGCCGCTCGGACGATGGACTGTCGCTCCGTGCGATTCGTCGCCGCAAGATGATCGACGTACAGCTGGTTGTAGGTCCGGTTGTTCCAGAAGTTGTCGTTCCAGCCGTCCAGCGTGTACCCCGACTCGATCGACAAGAGGTAGTTCGGATCCGGGTCCCCGGACCAATACCATATGTACGTGTCCGTTTGCCCGCCGTAGACTTCGGCGGAGAGCGCATCCTCTGCGAGCGAGACCACGTCCAGCTTGATTCCGATCCTCGCCCATTCGGCCGCTAGGTAAGCCCCGGTCTGTTGTTCCTGGGGGAACTCGAGGCGAACGTCCATCTTGAATTCGAGATGCTGGCCCGCGGGCACAACCTTTGTCACGTTCGTCGGGTTCGGGCACAGACACGCGTTCGTCTGGATGCTCAGGGTGATGTCGCTACTCGCGGCCCGATACGTGCCCGTCGAGTCGCTCCAGGTCGCCGTGTACCCCGCCGCGTCGAGCAATGCGTTGGCCGCCGCGATGTCGAACGTCAGGTTCGCGCCGGGATCGGATGTGGGGTCGTACCACCATTCCGGCGTGATCGGAGACATCAGGGAATCGCCCCGGGCTCCCTTGCCCTGATAGATCGTACTCACGATGTAGTCCTTGTTCGTCGCCATCGCCATGGCGCGTCGGACGTTCACGTCCCAACGGGCCGGGTTCAGAGGCGTGTTCTTGTTCCCCGGGTCCGATTGTTCGATCCCGATTTCGTTCCAGTACTGGGTGCTGAGCAAGCCCTCTTGGGCGCCGATGTTCGGCTGCCCGATGACGGTCCCGATGCCGGCGGAAGTCATCTTGGCGAGATCGATGTCCCCTCGGAGGAGCGAGATGGCCATCGTGCTCTCATCCTGGAACTGCTGGAGATAGATGTTGTCGATTTGAGTCGGGGCGATTTGGTTGCCCACCGGGTGGTAATTTGGATTCTTGAACAAGTGGAGCGCTTCGGCGGGCTGGTTCTGGTATTCCGTGTAGATCGCGGCGTCCGCGACGAACGGGCCAGTCCCAATCGGGTTCGGGTTCGCGAACGAGTATTGCGCCTGCTGAGGCGAAACCCCCTTCCACTGGGCTTCCTGAATGATTGGCACGAACAACGATTTTCCAGGAACGAACGGTCGATCGAAGTATACGGTGACGTTCCAGGCGGAGTTGCTGTAGGCCCCGCAGCCTTGTTTCGGGTACTTGCCCGAACACTGAACGATTCGGTTCATGTACGGCTCGAACGCCCAGAGATGGAAGATGCTCTGGCTGTTGTAATTGATCGTGAACACGACATCGTCGACGGTGAAGTCCGTGCCGTCGTGCCACTTCACGCCCTGTCGAATCTCGTAGGTCCAGTTCATGCACACCGCGTCGCAAGATGCGGACAGCGCGAGATTGGGAACATAGTTCCCGTCTTGGTCGAACGAAAACAGGTAGTCGTAAATCAGGCCGTACAAAATATACGACGGATCATTCAGACCTTGGAAGGGATTCAGGCTGTCGACCGATTCGAGGAACCCGATCCGCAGATCCGCCGAGGTCGCCTTCGGCTTCGGCGTGGCCGCCCCTCCGCCAAACGGAGCCGCGGCTCCGAAGGACTGCATCGAGACCATCACCACGACAAGACCACAGATCAAGGCGACGACGCCCGACTTCGTGGAGACTCCTCCTGCCCCGGCGCGGACCTCGAGAAAACTCTCGGCCCGCTCCATAGAAGGGATGCCTGGCAGCCATTAAATACATTGCCAGAGTGCCGCCCAAAGAGGGCCTGTAGAAACTCTTTCATGGGATTGCCGATTAGTGTCCATCCGTTCCGAAACCAAAATCAAGCCCGTGTCAACCCGACACGTGGGCGCGGCGCGCCGAGAATGGACGACCTCGCGTCGCGCGCGGCGCTTCTTTGGGTTGCGCGGCTGCTCGGACTATTCTTCATTGAGATGGTTTTGCCCGGAACGGTTTTATAAAACCTCAGAGTAGGGTCACGCTGCGCGGACGCGGGCCACCGGCCCGAAGGAGTCTGCGAAACGATGGACGAGGACGAAGAACCCGGCAGTCAACGAAGCGAGGCGAGAGATGGAGCTCTGGCTCGTCTGCGCCCTCCTCACGGTCGTGTGCTACGGCGTGGGCGAGGGCCTGTCAAAGGAGCCGACGGTCCGGCTAGGATCAGCCCGGATGCTCGTCCTGTACGCCCTCGGTAACGCCCCCATCTACGCCGCGTGGTTCTTCCTCGGATCCGGCTGGATGCGCCTCACGCCCGCGGGGCTCGCGCTCGGCATCGCGAGCGGCGTCTGCGGTGCCCTCGGGACCGCCTCCTGGTTCCGCGCGATGGAATCCGGCACCGCCTCGGTCGTGAGCGGATTCACGGCCGCGT
>VBMM01000116.1 GCA_005878415.1 Methanobacteriota archaeon | reverse complement strand
AGAGGAGCGAGGCCCGGCTCCCGGTGCGGCGGCCGAGTTCCCACAGGAGCTCCTTCGTCGATGGGGACCGCTGGCCCGATTCCCACAGGGCGCGGAGCATCGGTAGGAGTTTCTCCTCCAGCACGAGTCCGTACGACTCGTTTGGCACCAAGACGTTGCCGAGCCGGTTCACCCCGAGCCGGTGCAGCTCGACGTCGTCGAGGTCGAAATCCCCGTGGTAGTAGGGCCGCCACACCCGGGCGAGGTCGTGGTCCGCGGTGCCGCACGTCGTCACGACGACGTCCACGAGCCTGCGCTCGACGAGGCCGCGCAAGACCCCGCGGACGCCGGTGGCCATCAGGGCCGCCGGGAATGAGAGGAACGTCGTGCATCCCGCCCGACGGAAGATTGCCCGCAGGATCCCGACACCCTCCGCGATCTTCTTTGCGGTGAAGCCACCGCCCCGGTCCATCTCCGCCACGAGCGCCGCGACGTCGCGGGCGCGCGCGAGATCGATGTCCTCCACCTTGCGACGGAGCAGGTCTCCCTTGCGCATCCGGCGCCGAATCCTGGGATCTCGATAAAAGGCTATGGAGCGAGGAGCGAGCGGAGACGCTCCCAGACACCGAGAGGACCTCTCCAACGGAAGACGCTGCCGCAGTCCGCGCATCGCCCCCCGCCGTCGTCGTCGAACGCGACTCGTCGCGACGAACAGACGCCGCACATCCCCGCCACGGGTTTCGATATCCCCCGCCGCCGACGTTCCTCGTCGACCTGTCCCTCGAGATGGCGGGCGGCTTCCTCCGCGTTCCGAGCGAGGGTGAGGCCCGCGAGGTAATCGCCCTTGCCCAAGACGTCCCGCGCCTGGCGCAGGAGGGTGCGCACGTCGGCGGCGCTCAGATCGTACGACTCCGCCTCCTTCAGGACCGGATCGCTCGCCGCGATGATCGCCTGCGCCTTCTCGACCTGCGACTGCCGCAGCTGAATCGCCCGTTCGATCTGCCGCTGCTGACCCTTCATCGCGAGGCGCTCCGCGCGTTTCAGGAGG
>VBMM01000115.1 GCA_005878415.1 Methanobacteriota archaeon | reverse complement strand
TCCGCGCGAGTTCGATGTGGTCTGCGACCGCAGGGACCAACCCTTCGACCTCCTCGATCCGGCGGCTGCGCGCGTCACCCGTCCTACGGCCCGCCTCGACGAAGCTCTCTCGCGCCGACGCGAGCCGATGGCGATCGAGGAAGTCGGCGCCCTGCTTCCAGGCGTCTTCGGCGAGGGCGACCGAGGCCCCCAGGTTCGCCGCCTCCCGAATCGCGTCCCGCGTCTGGGCGAGGAGCTCACGCACCCGATCCGCCTCCCTGGCGTGGGCGTCGCCCGCGGCCCGGACGAGATCCCGGAGGAGCGCGTCGTCGCCCACGGACCCGCGCACCAACGCCTCGCGCGACCGGTTCAGGACGACCACGGCGTCGGCGGCAGCCGGATCCATCGGGTCGCACGGCTCCAGCAGCGCCTGCGCTGCGAGGATCGCGTAGGACCAGGAGGCCCGGCGCAACGGCTCCGTCGTGCGCTCGGCGATCCGCGACGCCTCGTGCGCCGCCGAGAGGGCCGCCTCGAACCGCCGCTCCTGGAACCGCTTCCGTGCGGCCTCGAGAAGGGCTTCGACCCGCTCGACGTCCGGACCGGTCTCTTTGCCGAACAGGAAGCCCGGTTCTTTCTCAGGGATCGCCTCGAGCTCCACCAGGATCTCGGACGAATCCTTCGATCCGGCAAGCGCCTCGACGAGCTCCGATTTCTTCTTCAGGCCTTGCAAGCTCACCCGATGCCGCCCCCCGAGCTCTCGGAGCTGACGGGGTCGCAGCCGCTCGAGCCGGGATTCGATCCAGAGACGGTCCGCCTCGGCGGCGACGCCGGCCGAGACCGGCAGCCCGAGCAGGGCCTGGATCATCCCCTCCCGCCCCCGGGGATCCGCGGCTTCGACGCCATGGGAGCGCGCGAGCTCCAGGAGGACCTCGTCCCCGAGGGCCTCGAGGCTCTCTTGGAGCGAACGCGGAATGCACAAGACCTCCGTCCGAATCAAAGCCGCCGCCGTGGAATAAACGTTGTGCCGCGACGGGGTCACGCATCCGGCGGCCGGTATCGGCGGAGGACTTCGATGGCCCACTGTACTTTCCGAAACTCGCGCGGGTCTCCGCCGGAGTCCGGATGGAGGCGCCTCGCGCGATCGCGGTAAGCCTTCTCGATCGCCGCGCGGGAGGGCCAGCCCCGGCCGAATCGCGGCGGATGGATTCGGACGTCCGCGAAACCGAGGATTCGAAAGGCGGCGTCGATCCCCTTCGTCTGCAGATAGAACTCTCGGAGGTCCGAGAAGATCCCGCCGGACTCGGCGCCTCCCTCGATGCTGTACCGTTTGTGGTCCCGAGCGACCGACGAGCCCGCCCGGTGATCGTGCCCGCATGCGAAGCAGAAATAGCGGTCCGCCACGGCCCACGATGTCGCGCTCCCCTCATGGCGTTTCGGATGTCGGAGGCAAAGGTTATGCGCGTCCGCCGCGTTCGTGCGGTGGTGTCGTTCCGCGCCGGGCCGTCCGTGTTCAAGGACCAGGGCAAACTGTCGTTCGACTACCTGCCCGACAAGATGGTCCACCGGGAGAAACAGACCCAGCGGATGTTCAGTCTCCTCCGTCCGATCGTCGAGGCGGGCGCCTCGAGCAACGCATTCCTGTACGGTCCGGTCGGCACGGGCAAGACGCACACGGCGAAGCGATTCTGCCTCGACTTCAAGAAGTTCGCCTCGGAGTCGAATCGCGCGGTCGACTGGGACATCGTGAACTGCCGGCAGCGGATGGGGGACGACGCGGTCCTCCTCAAGCTGCTCCAGCATTTCGACGCCCACTTCCCGGAGCGCGGGTTCTCCATCGCCGAGAAGATGGAGACGCTCCGCCGGCACCTCGAGAAGCACCGCCTGCATTTCGTCGTCATCCTCGACGAGGTCGACGCGCTCTTGAAGAAGAGCGGGGCGGATCTGATCTACTCGTTCGCTCGAATCGCGGAGGAGAGCACGGCCGCGAAGGGCAACATCTCGATGATCCTCATCTCCCAGCGACCCAACGCGCTCGAGTACATGGATGCGGCGGCCTTGAGCACGTTCCGCCGGTCAAACGTGGTCGATTTCCCGCGATACGATCGCGGAGAACTGCGTGACATCGTGATCGGTCGCGTGCAGCTCGCCCTGCATCCCGGGACCGTGGACCAAGACCTCATCGACTTGATCGCGGACATCGCATCCGAGTTCGGCGACGCGCGGTATGCGATCGAACTCCTCGAGAAGGCGGGCATGCTCGCGGACGAGGAGAGCGCCGAAGAAATCGCGCCCGAAAACGTCCGGGGGGCGAAGGCCCACGTCCATCCGACGGACGTCCAAGAGCGGCTGGGCCTGCTCGACGTCCCGAAGAAACTCGTCCTTCTCGCAATCGCGCGGAAGAGCCGCAAGAAGGCGTACATCACGATGGGGGACGCGGAGGAGGCGTACACGGTCGTGTGCGAGGAATACGATCAGAAGCCGAGGGCCCACACGCAGTTCTGGAAGTATGTTCGAGACTTGGACGCTCTCGGGCTGATCGACACGAAGCTGAGCGGGGAAGGCGTCGTCGGGAAGACCACCCTCATCTCCCTCCCGGAGATCCCGGCAAAAGTCCTCGCTGATAATCTGGAACGAAGTTTGAAGAGTCGATGAGCCTATGGAGAAGCCGATGGGATGGGTGCAACCTCAGGACGGCGGCATGGGCCCGGTGGCTGAGTCGCTTCGCTCGGGCATGCCCATGGAACTCGAGAGAGGCTCTTGCTACCTCGTCAAAGAGAAGAAGCCCGAGCTGAGCTTCCGCTTGTTCGAACTCCTGCTCGGACAACGGACCCCGGGCCTCTGCATCACCCGCCAATATCCGGAGCGTGTTCGGCGGGAGCGCGGCCTCTCGGACGTCCGGGTCATCTGGCTCAGTCACACGCCGGGTGAGGACTTCCACAACCCGACCGCAATCGGCACGCTCGCGAAGGTGATCCAGAAATTCATCGAGGACAACAACGGCGAGGGCGCCGTGCTCCTCGATGGCCTGGAGTACCTGATCATCAACAACGGGTTCCTGCAGACCCTGATGTTCGTCGAGCACGTCAACGAGTTCGTCATGCAGCACCGCGCGGTCATCATCCTCCCAGTGAGCCCGGAGACCTTGGAGGAGAAGGAGCTCGCGTTGCTGGAGCGCAACGTGAAGGTGCTCGAGTCGCCCGGCCTCAAGACGGATCTCGAGTCCCGCGAGGTCAGCCGCCTCCTCGACAACTATTGAGACGCGCTGCCCGACCCGAGCTGGCGTCCGACGATTTCGTCGACCGTCCCGATGAACTTGTCTTCCTTGCCTTTCGGGATCGTCGCGCCGGACGCGATGTTGTGCCCCCCGCCGTTCCCGCCGAGCGATGCGGCGGCCTCTCGGAGGGCGACGGCGAGATCGACGCCCGATGCGATGTGGCCCCGCGTGGCGCGGGCGGACACCTTCGTCTGGCCGTCCAACACCGAGAGAGCGAGGACCGGTCGGGTCTGGTCGAAGAAGAACTGCATCCCCGTCCCCGCGACGGATCCGGAGAGGCTCGCATCGTCGCAGTAGAAGAACTGGACATGTTTTTTCGCGTAGAGCCCTTCGCGCTCGAGGCGTGTGAGGTATCCGAGCATCCGGGACATGTATTGGTCGAGGAGCCCCTCGGCCTTCGCCAGGGCCTCCCGATCTCCGAGGCACACCGCCATCCCGAGTCCTTCCTGACCGAGCCGGTCGCAGCTGTTCACGTACGCCTCGAGGTCTTGCGCGTAGATCTGATCCGGCTCGATCCAGTAGCGGTCCTCGACGATCGCGTCGAGCGCCTCGGGGGCGGCTCCCTGCTCCACGAGGTGTGCGGCGAGCACCGACGTCAACTTCCGCCGCGCCGCGGGCTCGAGCTGACGGAGGCTCATGTCGGGATCAAAGCCGGCCTTTTTCAGCAAAGCGGCAGATGCATCGGGACGTCCCGATAGCCCGCGGAAGTACGGACGGATCGATTGGGCGATCGCCTTTACGAGGGGCAGGTCCCGGAGGGACAGCCGACGCTCGGGCACGACGATCTTGCGGTCCGCGGCCTCGGCGAAGAGCGCGCCGTTCACCCCGACGAACCCTCCGGCGGCCTGCATGTCCCCGATCGCCCCGGCCATGGCGATGCCGGCGAGGTCCCAATTCCGTTCATCGAGGACGAGGGTGAAGAGCCACGTCGTGGTCGCACCGCACATCTCCCGTGCGCCGTCGACGCCGTCCAGATGCGGGTTCACGTGCACGACCGTATCGGAGTCGCGGACCGGCTTGTGATGGTCCAGCACCACGACGGGATAGGGCAGATGCTCCAAGAGGTCGAGTTGGGCCGAGCCCATGTCGCTCACGACGAGGAGCTCGTTCGATTCGGCCTGGAGGCGGTCCGCGGAAGCGCGGTCGAGAGCGTGTGCCATCGACGCGTGAATCCGCTTCCCACGACGCATCAGGGCCCGCGCGAGGATCGACGCAGACGTCGTGCCGTCCGGGTCGTAGTGGCAGAACACGCGGATGCGCGAGGCCGCATCGACGAGGTCGACGGCCTTCCGCGCGCGATCGAGAAGACCTTGGGGCGCCAGGTCGTCCAGGCGCTTCGCCATCGGCCACCTACTTCACTTGAAGTTCCGCCAACTTGAGGGAGTAATCCCAATCCGACGGCAGAACCCCGCGATCCTTGTAGTAGCGGGACAGCCGTCGGATCTTCGACTCGATGAGTTGCAATCCGCGCTTGTTGCTCAGGTCCTTGCCGTGCCCTTTCAGGTGGCTCTGCAAGCTCCCGGCGCGTTTGATCAGGCTCGCGAGATCCTGAGGCAGCGCGAACTTCGCGCCCTTCGACCGCAAGATTTCCAGGACGCTTCGTCCCGTGGCGAGGCGGACGCTCGGGACGCCGTACGCGTCGCGCAGCCGCACGCCGATCATCGCGGCGGACAAGCCCTCCTGGTGCAGGCGCAGGATCGTCGCCTCGATTTCGGCCTTTTCCATCCCCACCCATTCGGGATTCGCCTTCAGAAACGGGCGGGTCGAACCGCTCTTGCCTTTGCGGTGCGCATGGAGGCGTGCCATCGGTTTCCTCGGAGGCCGTCACATACCGCGGGCACGTATTTAAGATTGAGCCCGGGGTCGCGCGACCGCCATCGCGCGGAACGTTTCGTCCGTCGCGGGCTCGAATCCCTTCTTCGTGTTCGTCGCCGCGAACGCTCCCGCCAGCTCGAAGCCGGATCGGCGGAGGAGGGTCCGCATTTCGTCGCGATCGTGCGTCTGGACGACGTGGACTTCGTCGAACCGATCCAAGACTCGGCCGTGGCGCAACACGAAAAAGCGGAACTCGATGGGGAGACGCCCCGTGCGCGGATCGAACCGGCTCACCTCCAGCCGGACGATCTCCAGGTCCGGGTCCCGCTTGTGCGTCCAAGACGGGTAGGGGGAGGGTCGCGCGGCGGACCCTTGCCAAAACTCGAAGGCGAAGAGGCCCGCGGATGACAGATGCCGCCGCACGGAGCGCAAGCATCGCTCAATGTCCCGCGGCGTGAGGAGATATCCGAACGCGCCGAACATGCACACGGCCGCGTCGAAGGTCTTTCCTAGGTCGAACGAGCGCATGTCGCCTCGGACGAATCGGACCTGGATCCCCGCGGCGACCGACTTCTCTCGCGCGCGAACGAGCATCGCCGGGGACCGATCGACGCCCGTCACCTCGTACCCGCGCCGCGCGAGCGGGAGATCGTGATTGCCCGTCCCGCACCCGAGGTCCAGGATTGTCCGCGGTCTCCGTCGGAAACGCCGGAACACCCTCTCCAGGAAATCGACGTCTCCCTCGTAGTCCACGATGCCATCGTAGATCTGATCGTAGTAACGGGCGAAACGGCCGTACGAAGCGTGCGACGGCGGTTCCATTCACCGCGTGAAGTCCCTTCGAAGGGATGATGCTATGGCTTCGTCACGACCACCGCGGCATGGTCGGTCTGGAACGGCGCAAGAGAGCGGACGTCCATCACCGAGAAGCCCGACGACATCAGCGCCTCCTTCGCCGCTGCGAACACTCGAGTCGGCGGGGCGGTCACATCGGCGGAGCGGGCCTTGACGATGAGGAAACCGGTGCCCCCGCTCCGCAGCATCCCCAGGTTCTTGAGGAAGATCGACTCCTGATCGCGCTGGGCGACGTCCTGGTACACGACGTCGACGGACCCGACCCTTCCCGCGTAGGTTTGCGGTTTCGATGCGTCGCCGAGGACGGGCACGAGATTTGCGCGGCGCTCCGCCAGGGTCAGCAGGTTCCGAAACGAACGGGACGACACCTCGACGGCCGTGATGAGTCCGCGGGCACAGACGTCCGAGATGTGGCTCACGGTGGTACCGCTCCCGGCGCCGAGGTACAAGACGGAAGCTTGCTCTCCGAACGGCCAGCGACGCCCGCCGCATTTCAGGTACGCGGCGAGCTTGCTCCGGTTCGCGTCCCAGCGTCGGTACTCAACGGCGGCCTCGACGGGGAGACTCTCGCCGTACACGGAGACGCCGGGGACGAGGTTGCGCGTGAGGAGCCACGCTCCCTCCGTGTAGACGCCGTCCCATGTCGTCGGACGAATCGCCATCGTACCGGCCAAGGGAGGGGTGAGTCCGACGCGCCTTCGGTGACGTCCCCGGTCCGGTTTGGGTCTCGGGCGACGGCTCGGTGGCGAGCGGATTCTTCGCCGTCCCCGCGGCGAGACGCTTCCGTCCCGCGAGCGCCTCCGCGTCTTCCGGGCGCATCCGCAGCACCTGGGCATAGGCGCGCGTCGCGTCGGCGGTCTGGCGCGCCTCCTCGTGCGCCTTCCCGAGGTTCAACACGATCCGAGGTAGCTCGACCTGCTTCGCGGCCCGCTCGAGGGTCGTGACTCCGGAGCCCGCTCGGCCCGAGTGCAGGAATGCGACGCCGAGGTTGTTCAGCGCTTCCGCCCGTCTGGGATCGAGTTCGAGGAATTCTCGGAGCACGCCGATGGCTTCGCGCGTTCGGCCCGCCAAGAGCAACGCAGCGCCTCGATTGATCCGTGCGCTCGCGTCCCGCGCATCCCGCCGAACGGCTTCGTGGAACGCGCTCGCCGCGTCCTCCGGATGGCCGGCCCTGAGGAGCGCGATCCCCCACGCGCGGGCGAGGCTCGGGATCTCCGGGTGAGCTTCCATCGCCGCGAAGAGCACGCGGGTCGCCTCATCCACAAAACCGGCGCGAGCCAGGAATCCGGCCTTCGTCGCGAGCGCGCGCACGTCCCCCGGTCGGGAGGCCATGTATGCGTCGCACAGGCGCGCCGCGCCTTCGAAGTCGCCGTTGACGGCGAGCGCTTCGGCCCGATGCAGGTCCGCGGACGGATCGCCCATTTGAGCGGCTCGTCCGAACGCCTTGGAGGCTTCTGTGAACCGCCCCCGCGCGAGGTCCGCCTCGCCCAGCCCGACCCACGGAGCGGGCGCGTCCAATTGGATGGTGGACTCCCACAACCGCGCCGCGAGATCGGGGAATCCGAGTCGGGTGAGCAGGGGAGCGAGTTGCGCCGGTCCCGCACGCCAGCCTTCCGGACGGCTCCTGCGACGGACGTGATCGAGGACCCGCATCCGAACGACGGCGCTGCGACCTTTCGGATTCAGTCCGAGGGTCCCGCACATCCGCTGGAGCGAGGGCCAGTCGGCGTGCTCCACCTCCGCGAGGGAGGGCAGGCTCACGGTGTCACCTCTCGGCACCGAGTGGAGATCTCGCATTCCGCACACCCCGGATCCCCGGGGAGGTGCGTCCCGAAGCATTCGTAGGCGCCGCGGTAGAAGTCCACCTTCTCCCGAAGCGCCTTCGCCTTCCGAAGTCCCGCACGCGCCTCCTTGAGGGAAGGATCCGAGGCGAGCGTCCGCTCGAACGCCTTCATCGCCAGGGTCGATTCGGAGAGACCCAGGTGCGCGAGGCCCTTGACGTACCACAGCCACGGGGCGTCGCGGATCCGCAGCGCGCGGTCGACCCAGAGGACCGTCTCGCCGTGCCGGCCTTGTTTCTGGCAGAGGAGGACGCGGTTCGCGACCGCGTCGAAGAAATCGGGATCCAGTTGGAGCGCCTCGTCGATGCATCGCGTGGCCGCGGCTTCGTCGCCGAGGCGGAGCAATGCCGCACCCTTGTTGTTCCATGCGGCCACATGCTCCGGACGCCAGGCGAGGACCGTGTCGTAGCAGGCGATGGCGCCCGCGTAGTCTCCGAGTTCATGGAGCACCGCGCCCTTGTCGATCCACGCCTCGGTCGAGCGGGGGTGGATCGTGACGATTCGATCGTACGCTTCGACCTCCTCCCGGAGGCGTCCGAGTCCGTGGAGCGCCGAGGCCAGGCCCATCCACGATTCCTCGGATTCTCCGTTGATCTTCAGCGCCTGGGCGAACGATTCCAGCGCCCCTTCCAGGTCGTTCGCCCGCCGAAGCACGTGCCCGCGCAGAAGCCAGGCCGCATCGTACTCCGGTTTCAGGCGGAGGGCGATCCCAAGCTGACGCAAGGCGCCGTCGACGTCGCCCTGATCCGCCGCCCGGCGCGCCGCTCGCATCGCCGCCTCCAGCGAGTCGACGCTCGGGAGGAAGCGCTCCTCGGCGGCGGGGGGGACCGTCACCCGTCCGCCTCCCGCTCCACGTGACGGACGCACGTCATCCGCCACTTCAGCGCGAGTTCGTGGTCCGGCTTGACGGCGAGGGCGCGGTCGTACGCCTCGAGGGCCTCCCGATACCGCTCGAGTTGCTGGAGGGCGACCCCTTTGCCCGTCCAGGCGTCGGGGTTGCGGGCCTCCTGCGCGATCGCCTGCTCGTATCGCAGCAACGCCATCTGCGGATCCCCGCCTTCGAGCGCGAGCTCCGCGAGCTGCAAGAGCACCTGCGTCTCCTCCTTCTCCGGTTCGATCGACTCGACAAATGCCTGGAAGTCCGGGGGAACGGACGCCCTCGGAGGCTCGGGTTCCGGCTCGGCCTCGATTTCCTCGAAGGCCTTGGCGAGGGACGGCAAGTCCATCATCGAGGCGGAGGGTTTCGTCTCGGGAGGGGCGGACGCCCCAATCGCCTCCCGAGCGGCACGCACCGCCGGATCCTTCGGACCGATCGTGGACGCTCGGTCGAGCGCCGCCGTCGCGGCCTCCCGATCCCCGAGGGCCGCAAGGGCCCGGGCTTTGCCCGCCCACGCGCCCACGTGGTCCGGCTCGAACGAGACGACCTTGTCGAAGCACTCGAGCGCCTCCTTCGTGCGGTCGTGGTCGAGCAAGATCCGGCCCTTCGCGAACCAAGGACCGACGAGGTTCCAGCGGAGGGCGATCGCGCGGTTGTAGTACTGGATCGCAGCGCCCCATCGGCCCTTGCGTTCCAAGAGCTCGCCCTTGCGGAAGACGATCGGTGCGTTCTGCGGATTCTTGCCGAGGGCTCGCGTGAACAGCACCTCCGCGGCCTCCGTGTCACCGAGATCCAGGAGGGAATCGCCGAGGCCGAGCGCTGCGCGCGCCTCGTCCGGATCCGCGTCGAGGACCGCCTGAAACAGGAGGACGGCTTCGTTCGGATGGCCGTCCCGTCGCAGCTGCTCGGCCCGGAGGGCGATGTCCCCTCCCTTCGAGGGATCGATTTTGAGCGCCTCGCGCAGGGCATCCACGGCGTCGGCGAGGCGGCCGCTCCCGAACAGGAGGTTTGCGCGCTCGAGCCAGGCCTGCCGGTTCCTCCGGTCGAGATTGATAACGCGCGCGTAACACTGCAACGCTTCCGCAGGCCGGTTCAGGAGGACGAGCAGCTGCGCGCGGTCGAACCACACGGCGATGTCCTGGGGGTGGGCTCGGGAGAGCCGGTCGTAGCAGGTGAGGGCGGCGGCGTAGTCGCCTTCCGCCTGGAACGCATGAGCCTCCTCGCGCAGCCGCGACGCTCGTTGCTCCTCCTCGACCTCCCCGGGGACCAATTCGTAGCGGACCGCCCGGGCGAGTCCGGCGGAGACCCCCTTGCATTGCGTCAGCGCCATCCCATCGGCGCCGCGCAACGCTTCCATGTCGGGAAACGCCGTCGCGATGACGTCCGCCGCGGACTCGGACATGCCGGGGACCGTCCCGAGGAATCGGAGGACCTCGCGACGCGCCACGTCCTTCTCGAGCACGACGAGTCGCTCCGTCGCCGCGCGAGCCTCGGCCTCGACCTGCTGCTCCTTCGCGGCCAGCTCCTTTTCGCGGCCCACCAGGAACTCTTCCTTCGCCCGGAGGTCCTCGGACCGGGAACGGACCCACGACTCGGCGTCCGCGCGTTCCTTCTCGAGGACGCCCTTCATCGCCTCGATCTCGGCGAGCGCTTCGCCGTCGGCGGCGGCTTCCTCGGGCTCCGGCTCCGGTTCGGGTTCCGGCCCGGGGCCGGGAGGCTCCGGTAGCGGCAA
>VBMM01000314.1 GCA_005878415.1 Methanobacteriota archaeon | reverse complement strand
CATCGCGGCCCGGGGGTGCACCCTGAGGGCTCACGGACGTCGCTTCCGCAGCGCTGACCTTGGCGAGGTGCGCGACGGCGACGACTACATCCCCCTCGTCCAATCGGATGAGACGAACCCCGCTGGCGTTCCGACCCTGCTCGCTCACGCTGTCCGTCTGGCAGCGGATGGCCATCCCCTTCTTCGTGGACGCGAGCAGCTCGTCCCCCGAAGAGATCGTCAGCGCGTCGACGAGCGGCCCGGTTTTGCCGGTGACCTTCATCGCGATGACTCCGAGCCCGGCGCGCGAACGGGTGCGGAACCCCTGGCTGGTCTCCGGATCGTACCGCATCTCCGTCCGCTTCGCATAGCCGTTCGCGCTCACCGTCAGCAGGTGGCGATCGTCGCTCGCGACCACCATCGCGATCACGCGGTCGTCTTGGTGCAGCCTGACGCCCCTCACGCCGATGGAATTGCGGCTGACGTCCCGGACGTTCATCACGGGGAATCGGACGGCTCTCCCACCGCTCTTGACGACCACCAACTGGTCCGAGGCCTTGACCTTCAGGACGTCGACGACCTCGTCTCCCTCGCGCAACCGGATGGCTTTGATTCCACTGACGAGCGGACGGCCATAGCTGGATAGGACGGTCCTCTTCACGATGCCTTGTCGCGTCGCGAAAACGAGGAACTCGTCGGCCGAAAAGTCTCGCGCGGGGATCATCGCGCTGATCGATTCCCCGGGCCGGAGCCGTTCAAGCATGTTCACGATCGGCTTGCCTCGGCTGTATCTCGAGCCCTTGGGGACCCGGAATGTCTTCAGCCAGAACACCTTCCCCGCCGTCGTGAAGCACAACAGGTAGTCGTGCGTGCTCGCAACGAACGCGTCGACGACGAAGTCCTCGTCCTTCGTCTGGATTCCGATCGTCCCTTTCCCGGCGCGGCCTTGCAATCGATACTCGGACGGCGGAAGCCGCTTGACGTAGTGACTGTTCGTGATCACGACGACGTTGTCCTCCTCGGGAATCAGGTCCTCGACTTCCATCTCCGCGGCTTGGACCTCGACCGTCGTGCGGCGTTCGTCGCCGAACTTCTCCTTCATCTCGAGCAGCTCGGCCTTGATGATCTCCAGGATTCGCTCCCGGCTCGCGCGAGGCCGGTGAGTTGCCGTAAGGTCATCGCGAGGATCGCGTTCGCCTGAGCCTCGCTCAGGAGGTAGCGGCTCATGAGGCCGCCTCGGGCCTCCTCGACCGTTCGGCTGTGACGGATGAGTCGGATCACTTCGTCGAGGTGGTCGACGGCGGTGATCAGCCCCTCGACGATATGGAGTCGCTCGCGCGCCTTCCGGAGGTCGTATTCCGTCCTCCGACGGACCATCAGCGTGCGATGATCGAGATAGACCTGGAGTTCCTCCTTCAGGGTCAGGTACTTTGGCTTCCCGTCGACGAGGGCGAGGTTGATCACGCCGAACGTGGACTCCATCTGGGTGTGGTGGTAGAGCTGGTTCAGGACGACATCCTCAAGCGCATCCCGCTTGAGCTCGAGCACGACCCGCATCCCATCCCGGTCGCTCTCGTCGCGCAGGTCCGTGACGCCTTCGATCTTCCGCGACTTGACGAGGAGCGCGATCGACTCGACCAACGCGGATTTGTCCACCATGTACGGGATCTCGGTAATCACGATCCGGGCCTTGTCGCGGCCCCCTTCCTCGCAGAGCGCCTTCGCCCGGATCGAGACGAGCCCGCGGCCGGTGGTGTACGCGTCCGTGACCCCGCCGACCCCGTAGAGGATCCCACCCGTCGGGAAGTCGGGTCCCCGGATGGGTCCCGTCTCGGGATTGTACAGGTCGACGAGGTCGGCCGCCGGGTTCCCGATCAGGACGATCAAGGCGTCCACGACCTCGTTCAGGTTGTGCGGCGGCATGTTCGTCGCCATCCCGACCGCAATCCCGCTCGAGCCGTTGACGATCAGGTTCGGGAACTTCGACGGCAGGACGAGAGGTTCCTTGAGCGTCCCGTCGAAGTTGTCCATCCACTCGACGGTGTCCTTCTCGATGTCTTCGAGCATCGCCTCGGCCGTCTTCGCGAGGCGGCACTCCGTGTACCGCATCGCCGCGGGTTCATCCTCCGTGCTCCCCCAGTTCCCTTGCCCGTCGATCAGCGGGTAGCGGAGGGAGAAGTCCTGGACCATTCGGGCGAGCGCGTCGTAGACCGCGAGGTCCCCGTGGGGATGGAACTTACCAAGGCAATTGTGGACGACCATCCCGTTTGCCACGAAGTTGTGATCTCCGTTGATTGATAGGTCGTACGTCGGCTCGGATGGCGCTCGTCGCACGGACCGAACTCTTGCGAACCGAAGTTGTGCGGCATCAATGAAGAAAAGCTTGTCGGCGAGAGGTGAGCCGATGTTCAGGAGTTTCGAACGCATCCCCCATTCGGTGACCTGACGGAGGTGCAGCGGCATCCGATCCAGGGTCGACGAGTACCGGATCTTGGTCCCGCCCGGCCAAGCGATCCCCTGTCGGAATTTTCTCCCGGAAATGTCGAGATACCACCCAGATCCCAGATGCGCGCCGCTAAGTTCGCCGAAGAGCACCTTGGATCCATACGGAAGGATGTCTGAGGATTGCGGCAGGCGACGAACAGGACGCGGTAACGTCGCCGCTCGTATTCGTCGACTCTCCTTCGTCAAGTCTAGCTCTTCGACGAACGCCCCAGCCTCATCTCCTGTGATTTCCAGGTAATGGAAGCGCCGGCGCGCGCTAACCTGTCGTCCGTTGACCCAACTCGCCCTTTGCCTGCTGGGGCGCGTACAATATCTCTTTGCATGGAAACCAAGGTGGTGCAGGAGAACTTGGAGGCGATCAATGAGCTCGCTCGAGACAGATCCATAATGGATGACGCGGCGACGTGCAGCGATGGAACCGTCCCCGTCAACGAGTCCACTCAAGAATCCGAAGGCGACAGCACGCGGGGAACGGAGGATCTCATCGGGGATCGTCTTGGTCGAGGCCTCGAGTCCGCGAAGCCGAAATGTCGCGACCAAATAAGTGTTCACGGCATCCCGGCTCAGACGCAGCACATACAATGTCCGGTAGGCCGAGTTCGCCGGCTTCTTCGTT
>VBMM01000114.1 GCA_005878415.1 Methanobacteriota archaeon | reverse complement strand
CGAAGTTCGGCGAGGCACGAAAACTCGTCGAAGCGACGGTCGGGGACGAGACCGCAACCGTGCTCCTGACCCTCTGGAACGACCAGATCGGGCAGGTGTCGAAGGACGAGACGCTCCTCATCGACAACGGCTACGTGACCCTCGTGCGCGGACACATCCGACTGAACGTCGGAAAGTACGGCACGATGACGAAGTCGGAGCAGGCGATCGGGGACGTCAACACGGCCCTCGACGTCAGCGCGGTCGAATACGAGCGCGAGCCCCGCTACCGCAGTGGCGGTTACGGCGGCGAGCGACGCGGCGGCAGCGGCGGGGACCGGCAGTTCGAGTTCGGCACCTTCGGCGGCAGCCGAAGTGGTGGCGGCGGCGGACGCGACCGGGACCGGAAGGACCGCGGTCGGCGCCGATTCTGAACGAATCCCGCTTTCTACCCTGGCCTCCGGGCCAGGTTTTTTCCTTTCTTCTACTTTCATTTGTATAGCCCAGGCGCAAGCAGCAACCCGAACGAATCCGAAAAGAATTTGGGTAGATAGGATCCATCAGGTTCCGATATGCGGACCGGGATCCCGAGGGCATCCCGCAAGTGGGCCTTAGCGCTCCTTACTATCGTTATTTCATTGAGCATGTTTGCCGCCGTTTGGTTCGCCTCCCTTCCAGCCGGGCCCGTCCTCATTCCCGCAGGGACGATCATCCCGGACCGCACCCCTCTCGAGGTTCGGTTCGAGGTATCGAATCCGACCGGCCGCGTGGTCGGCAAGTGGACGAGCCAGGGAGACGGTTGGGTCCGGTTCTACCCACCCGACTTGGCGCCCGGCGCGCTCACGACGGTCCCGTGCTTCGTCTATCGACCCGGCATCGGTCTCGCCGACCTCTCCCTTCCCCGCGGCGAATATCTCATGCGGTGGTGGGGCAGCGGAGACGTGGAAATCCTGCAACCCCTGAAGGTCGTCTACCCAGGCGACCCGTCCGCCATTGGGGCGGAGGGCTGCGACGCGTCGTGAGCGACGATACCTCTCCGACGACCGAACCCGGGCCTGTCGTCGAGACGGGCTCTCCCCGATTCAAACCGCGAAGCGCCTTCGGCCGAACGAGTTGGCGAGTTGGGTCCGCGGCCGTCGCGCAGCTACCGGCGTCGCGGAGGCGGCCGTCGGCCTTCGTTCCGCTCGGGGACCTGGTAGACCCGCTCCGGCTGACGCACCTGGAGGCGACCGTTGTAGAACGCACGGGCATTCTCCTCCGTGACCTCGACGTGCAACAGGTCGAGCTTCGACTTCATCAGGTTGCGAAACTTCTGGCGCTTCGCCGTTTTCTCTTCGTTCCACATGCGGGTGAACTGTTGATCCTTTTCGTCGGGCATGGCATCACCGCCTCATCGCTCGAGGAGAACGCGCGCCGGCGCGTGAAGCGGCCGACTCGGTTCGTCACGGGAATATGAGGACGCCCGTCCCGAGGAGGCCCGTCCACATAAGGCTTTTCTTCTGAGAACGCGGAGAAGATGCAGCGTCAATACGTGAACGTCACGATGAGGTCGTCGCCGACCGACTCGACGCGATATGCGGTGAGCGGGAACTTCGCGGGCGCCTCCTTCGGCTGACCCGTCGAGAGGTCCCACGCCCCGTTGCAGTCCTTGCAGCGGATCGTGAGCGCTTGCGGATCGACGAGGCCGTCCGTCAGCATCGCCCACTTGTACGTGCACGCGGCGTCGACGCAGAAGAAGCGGTCGCCCAGACGGACGACGAGGATGTCGTACCCCATGATCTCGAAGTGCTTCTTGCCGCCGTCCGGGACGTCCTCGACCTTGCACAGGTTGACGTCCGTGTCCATCGCGCGAGGCGAACCTTCGTCGGGCCTTAAGGTTTCTGGGTCACGCGGGTTTGCGCCGCAGTAGGAGGGCGAATCGCTGGCGCAACGGCGGCGGGGCGGGAGGCGGCGGAGGACTCGCCGACACATGCAGCGTGATGCCCTCGATCTCATGGATGTACACCTTCGCGTCCGCCGGCTGGTCTTGGTCCGAAAGCGCCTGCCAGAGCTCGCCGCGCGTCCGGACGTATCCCCTCTCCCCGGCGCGCAGTCCGTCGACGACCGTGGCGCCCTCCCCGATCATCTCACCGACGCGCGGCTTCTGACGCCGGATCTGCTGGACCTTGTAGACCGCGAAGAGGAGGAAGCCTCCGAAGAACCCGGTCGGGGTGAGGAGCGCCGCCAGGAAGAAAATCTGGTAGTCCGGCGACACGACGAACCTCGGCGGTCGCAGCGGGGCGAGGAACGCTGCCGCTAGGATGATCGCGATGATGCCGCCGATGCCGAAGGCGCCGTGGCCGGGGGTCTTGACCTCGATGATGATGAGCGCGACGCCGACGAGGAAGAGGAGCAGCGCGATCGGGTCGACGCTGAAGCCGAGGCCGATCAGCGCGAGCAGCAGGATGATGACGCCCGCGATCTCGGCGCCGTGGCCCGGCGTGGTGACGCCGAAGATGACGAGGTAGATGCCGAGGATCAGCAGGAGCGACGCCACGAGCGGGTCCGACAAGAGTTCGAGGAGCCGCACGCGGGCGGACGCGCTGAAGGGCACGATCTCCGCGCCGGCCACGTGCATCTGGATCCCCTTGTAGATCGTCGTAGTCCCGTCCGCCTGGGTCAGAAAGTCCTCGATCGAGTCGGCTGTGAAATTCGATGCGCCGTATCGCTGGGCGTCCGCCGCGTTGAGGTTCAGATTCTCCACGACGAACCATTGGGCCAGGGTCATCGTCTGATTGCCGATCGTGACGGTCTTGTTTCGACCGTTCAGGGCCATCTGGGTCTCGAGGATGCCGACGACCGCGTTCACGATCTTTGGATCGGTCACCGGCTCGATCCCCGTTGGCCCGACGATGACGGGCTGGACCGACCCGATCGTCGTGCCGGTCGCCATCGCCGCCAGATCGGTCGACTCGAGAAGGATCGTCCCGGCACTGAACGCGTGCGCGCCGACGGGCCCGGGGTGTCGAAGCGCACCACGAGCGCGGCGTATCCCCCGGTGCGCGCCTCGTCGAGCGCCTCGCTGAAGTACTCGACCGTCGAGCGGTCGATCGCGCCGTCCACGGTCGCAACGAGGACGCGAGGCCCCTGGGCCCGCGCGGTCGGAGCGAGGGCCACCAGGATGACGGCAGAGAGGACGATCGCGAGGAGGAAGACCGCCGGACGCGCCCGACCGAGGCTCACTCTTTCTTGTCTCCCTTCTTCGCCAGCGCCGCCGTCAGGGAGGCGACCTCGCCGGTGATGTCCCCCGCAGCGGTCGTGTTCGTGACAACGATCATGTTCTTCTCCCGCGCGATCTCCGTCAGGGTCTGCAGCTCCCGCAGCCGCATCGCGGACGGCGCGGAGCCGTACAGCATCGCGGCCT
This sequence comes from Methanobacteriota archaeon, assembly GCA_005878415.1. Taxonomy (GTDB): domain Archaea; phylum Thermoplasmatota; class Thermoplasmata; order RBG-16-68-12; family RBG-16-68-12; genus RBG-16-68-12. The sequence goes on along the minus strand of VBMM01000114.1, from coordinate 7,183 downwards.
CCCGCATCTTCTCCGCGGCCTGGAACTCGCCTTCCGCCATGATGACCCGCGAGCGCCGCTCCCGCTCCGCCTCCGCCTGCTTCGCGATCGCGCGGACCATCGTGTCGGGCAAGGAGACGTCCCGCAAGGTGACGGCCGAGACCTTGATCCCCCACGGCTCCGTCGCGATGTCGAGCAGGACCTGGATCCGCTTGCTCAGCTCCTCGCGCTTCGACAGCAGCTCGTCGAGCTCGACTTGGCCGAGGACGTCTCGCAGCGTCGTCTGCGCAAGCAGGTTCGTCGCCATGACGTAGTTCTGGACCTCCGTCACCGCCTTGAGCGGGTCGTACACGCGGTAGTAGACGACCGCGTCGACCTCGACGGAGACGTTGTCCCGGGTGACGACCCGCTGCCGCGGCACATCGAACGCGACGACCCGCAGGTCGATCAGCACCCGGCGGTCGAAGATCGGGATGATCCACGTGAGGCCGGGCCCTTTGGGCTTGTGGAGCAGCCGGCCGAGGCGGAACACGACGAGCCGCTCGTACTCCCGGACGACCTTGACCGCCGACCGGAGGACCACGAGCACCAGGATGATCGCAAGTACTGCCGCAAGGATGAGCTCCTCTCCCGCCATGCCGCCACGCTCCCGACGGACAACGCGCGCTCCGCGAATAAAAGGGTTGGCCGGGAAGGCCCTCGGAAGGCGCAAAAATGGGCCCGCGGGCTAGCGCGTGGCGGTCCACAGCATCGCGCCGAGGCCGATGGCCTCAAGCGCCCCGATGCCGAGGAGATAAGGATCCAAGCCGCCCGGGACCAGGTCCATCATCGTGCCGAGCGAATACACCATGAGCAGGTTCTGGGCGAGGAACGCCGCCGCGAAAAGGAGGAGGGCGAGGCTGAACGGAGCCTTCGTCCGCGCGTACACGCCGCGATAGACGAGGAGCAGGATCGCCGCTAACACGGCGTTCGCCGTGCCGACGGCAAGGCTGCCAATCATCAGGACGCTGGTCATCCACCCACCCGATTCACCCGACGAACATGGACGTATCTCACAATCTCACCCGAATCGCCTTCCTGGAGGATTCATCTTCTCCCGGATCGCCTCGAAGGTCGCGTAGTTCCCTTCGAGGTACGGCGACAGGAAGTACGGGGCGGCGTAGGCGTCCCCGGTCGGCCGCGTGATGAGGCCGTTCTTCTGGAGGAGGTCGAGGTGGTGGCGGATCGTGCGGTAGTCGAGGCCCAGCGCTTCCGCGAGCTGGTTCGCGTTGTACGGGCGCTCGCGGAGTGCCTCGATGATCCGGGCGCGGTTCATCCCGCCGCGGGTGCCGGCGATCAGGTACCATAGGAGCTGACGGAGCGCGGCGCTCACGGACCTCGAGGCGGCAACGGGACAGGTCCATAAATAGCGACTTCAAAATGGGGAAGGGGCCCGCATCGAGCCTAGGGGGCGAAGAGCGGGCTCAGCACATACGACACGGAGCTCGGGGAGATCGTGACGTGACCCGAGGGCCCCTAGAACTGGATCGGGCAAAGGAAGTCGTTCGCGGCGTTCCTCGTAATCGTCACATCCCCCGTCGCTGCCGCGGTGAGGATGGCCGCCTCCGACGTCAGCGAGTAGGCGTCTACGTTCCACGTCACGAGATGGAACTTCCAGTGACCGCCGTGGTAACCCGGCGCACCCGGGGCGACGCCCACGACGCCAAAGATCGTCTGGCCCGAAACCACGTAGAAGTTGTCCCGCCCTTCGTTGGGGAACGCGGCCGGCGGCACGACCGTCCTCACGACGTCGCCGTTGTAGTAACAACAGATGTCGGGGAAAACGAAGCCCGGGCGGTCCGCGGCGGCCGGAGGCATCAAGGCAACGAAGGTCACAAACGCAAGCCCGACGAGACTCAAACGCTTGATCAACATGCGCATCTCCCTGGGAGGGAAGGGATTTTGGCGGGTTCCTGGTTTCTCAAGATTCCACCCGAGTCCCACCCAAATCTCCCGGAGTGGCACGCGTGTCCGCAGACCGTCGGGCCTCTCGCCATCCTTGCGCATACCTCTACTTAGAGGTATGACCCGAGGCACGGAACCGCTCGAGCTCCAGAGGTGCAACCGAACGCGCCAGGTGTCGTCGTCACCGTCAGAACCGGCCGATCATCGCCGCCATGTGCTTCGCGCCGCCGATGAAGTCCGCGATGCGGAAGTGCTCGTTCGGCGCGTGGAGGTTCGATCCGTCGTAGGAGACGCCGGGACCAGAGATCGAGGGCACGCCGACGACCTCGTTGAAGAACCCGTGCGTGGATGCGCCGGCGGACCAGGGCCAGACCTCCGGCTCCCGGCCGTAGGCGTCCACGGAGCCCTTGATCGCCGCCTTGACGACGCGCGCGCTCATCGAGATCGACGCGGCCTCGAGCGCTTCCTTCGCCGGCGAGAGCTCGATATCCCCGAAGCCTTTCGACGTCAGGTGTTCCCGGAGCTTCCCGAGCTGCCGCTCCTGCTTCATGTTCGGCACGAGCCGGAAGTCGATCTTCGCCTTGGCCACGGCCGGGTTCACCGTCTTCGTCCCCTCCTCGATGTACCCGCTCACGAACCCGCAGATTGTGCACGTCGGCGAGTAGATGAGGCGGCGCAGGACGTCGAAGTTGCCCCCGTCACCGACGAACTCCGAGACGCCCCAGAAGTCCTTCAGCGCCTGGGACTCGAAGCGGCTCGCCTTCAGGTAGCGCAGCTCGCGGGCGGTTGGTCGGCGTGCGTCCTCGTACCATCCGCGGACTTTGATCCGGCCGTTCGGATCCCGGAGCGTCGTGAGCGCCTGGATCAGCCGCCACGCCGGGTTCGGCGCGATCGCCGCGTACGAGGAGTGCTGGTCCACCTTCGCCGTGCGGCTCATCATCTCGACGTACAGGATGCCCTTGCACCCGAGCTCGATCTTCGGCGTGCCTTCGTGCAGGTGGTCGCCGCCCTCGATCGTCGCGCCGTCCGCGTGGAGGATCTCCTTGTTCGCGTGCACGAACGACGCGAAGTGCGGGCTGCCGACCTCCTCCTCCCCCTCGACGACGACCTTCAGGTTGATCGGCGGCCGGCCCTCGACCGCCCGCCACGCCTGGACCGCGAGGATCTGGATCATCAGGTTGCCCTTCGTGTCGGCGCACCCGCGGCCCCAGAACTTGCCGTCCTCGATGGCCGCGTCGAACGGGTCCCGCTTCCACTCGTTCAGCGGATCCACCGGTTGGACGTCGTAGTGCTGGTACATGAGCAGGGTCGGCTTGCGCTCGTCGACGATCATCTCGCCGTACACCACGTTCGGCCCGCCGTCGGTCGGGTATTCGCGGACCTCGAACCCGTTCTCCGCCAGGAGACGCCGGACGAACGCGGCCGTCTCCGGCTGCGCGCGCTTGTGCGCCGAGATCGTCGGAAATCGAACGTATTCTTTCAGCGTCTCGAGGGCCTTGGGCGCGTCGGTCTCGACGCGGGCCAGCACATCCGTGAGGGCCAAACTCACACCGCGGCCCGGAAGGTGAGCATCCCATAAGAACTCCGCGCGTCCGGCGTGGTGTGATGTCCCCCCGGCGCGCGAAAGGAATATGTCCGAGGAAGGTCGTCGGCCTCGCGGTGGGGCCATGGAATTCCTGAAAGGCGTGCACGTGATCGAGACGTATGCGACGACGACCCTCGTCGTCGATGATCGGCTCGTGCTCGTCGACACCTCGTCGGACGCGGACGGCGGCAAGATCCTCGACTACCTCGCGAAAGTCAAGATGAAACCGAAGGACCTCTCCACAATCTTCATCACGCACACGCATCCGGACCACGTGGGCGGCCTCGCGTCAATCAAGAAAGACTCTCCCGCGAAGGTGGCGGCGCACCGCATCGAGGCGGACTTCATCTCCCGCAAGAAGATGTGGGATGGCCCGCCGGGGCCTCAGCGGCACACCCCGACTCCCGTGGACGTCAGCCTGGACGACGGCCAGATGTACGATGGCCTGCGGGTGATCTTCACGCCGGGTCACACGCGCGGGAGCATGTCGCTCCTGGACGAGACCCGTTCGCTGCTCATTGCCGGCGACGCCGCCAACAACGAGTCCGGACTGCGACCGATGGACGACCGCTACAACATCGACCCGAAGCAACACCGCCAGTCGATCAAGAAGCTCGCCGCGCTCCACTTCGACAACGCGATCTTCGGTCACGGCGAGCCGATCAAGGGCGATGCGAGCGCGAAGTTCGCGGAGCTGGCGAAGCGGCTGTAGCGGCGGCCGCGAGGTTCCAATCGGCGGACGGCCGCGACGTCCACGCCGCGTCCGTCCACGGGAGGGCGCGCGCAGAGATGTCAACCCGTGACAATCACGGGCGTAGCTTTATGTCGGGCTGTGTTTCATATGCGCGTTTGAAATCCTCTTTCGGTGAGGTCTCCCCCGTTGTTGCCTCCCGCTCGCTCCTCCACCGGACGCCGGGTCGTCGCGGTCGCGGCGGTCCTCGCGCTCCTCGCCTCTTTCATGCCGGGCGTCTCCGCCGCGGCCGCCGAGCGGCCGCCCCCTGTCGTCTCGGGCTTCGTCCTCCATCCGGAGTTCCGGCCGAACGACCCCTTCTACGTCGACGAATGGGGGCTTCGGCAGATCGGCGCACCCCAGGCGTGGGACGTGACCCTCGGTTCCCGGAGCGTCATCGTGGCCGTCGTCGACACGGGCGTCGTCTGGACGCATCCGGACCTGCAGGCGAACGTGTGGACGAACCAAGCCGACGGGACGCACGGATACGACTTCGTCGACGGCGACACGAATCCGACGGAGACGGACCCCTCCGGCGTGTACCACGGCACCGGGGTCTCGGGCGTGATCGCCGCCGTCACCGACAACGGGCAATGGATCGCGGGCACGGCCCAGGTCAGCGTCATGCCGGTCCGCGCCCTCGGGTCGAACGGCCAAGGGTCCTCCTTCAACACCTCCGAGGCGATCCGCTGGGCCGCGGACCACGGGGCCAAGATCATCAACCTCTCCCTAGGGACGAACGAGACGTTCGGCGGGCCGACGGACATCGAGCTCGCGATCAACTACGCATGGTCCAAGGGCGCGCTGATCGTCGCGGCGGCGGGCAACGCGGGCAGCGGGACCCTCGACTATCCCGCCCGGCTGCCGAACGTCGTCTCCGTCGCCGCGATCGATGAGACGGGCCAGCGGGCCTCCTTCTCGAACTACGGCCCGGGCCTGGACCTGTCCGCCCCGGGGGACCGCATCCTCACGCTCGACGGGACCGGTATTCAATACCTGCGAGGGACGTCGTTCTCCGCGCCGTTCGTGAGCGGCGCCGCGGCGCTCCTCCTGTCCGTCGACCGGAACCTGACGAACGTCGATCTGTGGAACATCCTGAACAGCACGGCGGTCCAGCCGAGCGGCTCCGGCTACAACACGAACTACGGCTGGGGCGTCGTGAACGTCTGGAACGCGATCAACGCGCTGAGCCAGCCGTTCATCTCCCTCACCTCCTACCCGACCTCCGTGTCGACCAGCTCGGTGTTCGGGATCACGTGGCGGATCCTCGGACCCGCGGGGCTGGGCGTGTCCGACACGCACGTCGTCTGGGGGGCGTCCCCGAGCGCCCTCGGGAACACGACCTCGGTGCAGGCGGGACAGACACAGCAGTCGTACGCGGCGGGCGGCCTCTCCATGCCTTCGGGCGCGGGCGCGCTGTACTTCAAGGTCATCGCGACGGTCAACGGGACGACGTACACCTCGCAATGCGCGGGGCCGGGAGGGACGTGCGTCGTGAACGCCTCCCCCCTCCCCGACTTCCTCTTCGTGCTGTACCAGCTCCTCGCGTCGAACCTCCTGTACCTGGCGCTGTTCATCCTCGCGCTGGCAGCGGTCGTCGCGTTCATCCCGCAGCGCCGGGCCGCGAGGGCGCGCCGCGCGGCGTACCCGGCGCGGACGATGTATCCGCCCAGCTACTACGTCCAGGCGGTCCCTCCGACCCAACCGCCGCCCGCTCCGCCCCCGGCCCCTCCTCCCGTGCAACCTCGCCCGGCGAGCGCACCGCCCCCGGTCGAGTTCGTGCGGCCTGCGAGCCCTGCGACCCCGCCGGCCACCCCCGCGGCGCCGACGTTCTCGGCGGGGACGAAGAAGCGTTGCCCGAACTGCGGGACCTCCGTGAACGTGGACAACCTGTTCTGCTTCTTCTGCGGGCATCCGTTCCGATGAGGCGTCCGGAGCCCCAGGGCCCGCGATCCGTGTCGGTCGGTTCGTCCGGTTCGTACCTCTAAGTAGAGGTACATCCTCCCCTGCCGCCCGGGACGTCCGCCGGCGGCCCTCCCGTCAGGCCGCGTCGTGCTTGTAGAACTCGTAGGCGGACATCGGCTTCCCGTAGTCCACCCGCCACGCACGGTCCGGCGGCGCCTTCCCGATGGCGCGCGCCATCTCCCGCACGTGGATCGGCACGGAGCCGCAGCACGAGCCGATGTAGTTGATCCCGATCCCCTTGGCCTCGGCCGCATAGGCGCCCATCGCCCGCCTCGACAGGACGAGCGTCTCCGTCTCGTACGGGAACTCTTTCGTCGCGGTGAAGTCCGGGATCCCGGGAGGCGTGCGGTACGCCGTCGGCTGCGTCGCCACGAACCCCGTGACGGCGTCCCGCATCTCCCGTGCGATCGGGAGCATGAGCATCGGATTCCGCAGGCAATTCACGCCGACGATATCCGCGCCGGCGTCGCGCAGCGCGCGGGCGCATTCCGCGGGCGTGTGCCCATCGTACGACACCGGATTCTTGTCGAACGACATCGTCACCATCGACGGCAGGCCCGTCTTCTCGACGCGCTCGGCGGCCACCAACGCCTCCCCGAGCCACGAGAACGTCTCCGCGATGACGAAATCGGGAGCCTCGGTGAGCTGGGCCTCCAGCTGCTCGTCGAAGAGACGCCCCACCTTCTCGGCCGACGACGCATCCTTCGGATCGTACATCCACGTCAGGCTCAGGTTCGCGGCAACCAGCGCTCTCTCTCCGGCGACATCGCGGGCCAGGCGCACCGCAGCGCGGTTGATGTCCGCCACGCGGTCCGCGTATCCCGTCGTCGCGAGCTTCTCCTTGCTCGCATAGAAGGCGAGGGACTGGAGGACCTCCGCCCCCGCGTCGAGGAACTCCCGATGCAACTCCGTGACCGCGGAGGGATGCTCGAGGACGACCTCCGGGGTGAAGGGGCCCGGCTGCACGTAGCCACGCTTCT
>VBMM01000312.1:2553-3647 GCA_005878415.1 Methanobacteriota archaeon | reverse complement strand
GCCCCTCATGGACGAGTGATGATTCGATCCAGCCACGAAGACCTCTCCGATCCGACATCGCATTTGCTCATGCCGACGGCCGAACAGGGTCCGTTCCCTCCGTTCGATCGCTTCGCTGAAACCGTCGCGACGCGCCGGATGCAGGTCGGCCTTCATCCCCACTTGGCAGAGGAGGTCGTCGCCTACGTGCTCGATGGCAGCGTGCACCACGAGGATGGAGCGGGCACGCACACAGTGCTTTTCCCAGGGTCCGTGCTCGTGGTCACGGCTCACCAGGAGATTCGTCACGAACTCACGATGCAGCCGACCCAGGAAGGCCGGAGCGCTCGCTGGCTGTCGATCGTCCTCCGCTTGCCGTGGCACACGGAGGCACCGCCCACCTCCATCCAAATCAAGGATGCCGGAGATGCGACGGAATCCCTTGACGGCACGATTCAGCGCCCCGTGGTCGGTCCCCTCGCACGGGCCGACGCGTTCATGCGACTCGAGTGCACGGACATCGACTTCACCCGGGAGGCGGACGTGTCGGTCCCCATCGATCGCGAACGGCGCGGCGTGGCGTACGTTCTCCGGGGGGCGGGTATGATAGAGAAAAAGCCGGTCGAGATGGGGCATGGCGCTCTGTTCGAAAACGTGGGCAGGCTCTCGTTGTACGGGTCTCCCGGATTCCGGGTGTTCCTCGCCACGGTCCCCGCCACCGAAGGCCTAGACGAGGCCGACACGAAGGCTTCCTCGCGGTGAGCCAAACTTCTCTTCCCCTTCCGCCACGGTCTCGTGCTCCGCATGGTGCACCCTTACCGCCATGCATGGAATACCACTCGAGTCTGCTGAGCTTGAGCCAAGAGCGGATTGCCGGTCCTTCTCGCGTCGAGTGGCGCGTAGGCCAGCCGATGGAAGCGCGAGGGAAAGGTCGAAATCCTCTCCACCTTGCGAAACCCCACGGTCCTCAGCATCGCGGTCACGGCGGCGGGATTCGGGCCGCACCAATTTGTCGAATCTCTATGGAGTTCGTCGTCCGCATAGAACGCGATGGCGGGCCGCCGGTTCCAGAGGAGGTCCACGTGCGTCTCGAGGATCAGCTGATCCTTGGTCAC
>VBMM01000312.1:0-2530 GCA_005878415.1 Methanobacteriota archaeon | reverse complement strand
ATCCGGCGAGAGATCGAGCACGTCGATGGAGAGATCTTCGACCTTCGAGCCGAGTGCCTTCCGCGCGAGCTCGAAGCCGGCCTTCGTCCCCCATCCCCCGCCCCCCCAGGAGAAGGCGTCCGTCGCGAGCACACGGGCGGCCCCTCGTCGCTCCGCTTCGAAAGAATAGAACCCGTCCCAGGCACCGATATCGAGGACGGTCTTGCCATCAAGCCGCTCCGGCAGCCCGATCCTCCCGAGTGTCGCCAGGTTGTCGGCGTGGCCGGGGGTCACGATCCCGTTTCCGAGGTCGATGGTGTGCCACCACTTGATGCGACCGATCTCGGTCCGAAGGTCCGGTACGTTGCCTACCATCGACATGGGCATCGAGTCCGGCGCATAATTCCTCTTGTAGCTCCCGCGCACCACCTCGCGTCTCGACCCAGACCATTTGACCAGAGGGGCCGGAAGGATCCGGAAAGTGATCCGGCTCGGTCTCGGCGCTTTTCAGGCTTCGGACGACCTGAAGCCCTCGGTTGTTTGACACGAATCACGCCCGCGTTCGTGGGTATGAGCCCACAAGAGCAATCGAACGGGGTCAGGCCGATTCCCAAATCTGCAAGATGGTCTGCGCGCGAGGCGGTCAGGGCCACACGACTAGCAGCGCCAGGACGGTGCCGTAGGCCAAATGGGTCAGGAAGCTGGTCGTCACCGCAACGGATCCGAGCTGTCTCGACCAGGGGCTGCCACCCGTGGCCGGCCTGTGGATTGCCAGCGTAATGGCGAACAGGGCGATGCCGTACCCGGGTCCTGAGACCCAGAGCAAAGGCCCGGACGGGAACAGGGGAAGGACCAACACAAAGACGACGCCTAGGACCAGCCCGTGGAGGAAGTGGAGCCCTAGCCCTGGAAGGAGGACGGCGTCCACAGGCCGCTTGAGAATCCGCGAAGCCATCCTCTGGTTCACCTGCCAATCGAGGAGGCCTTCGATGCCCCAACGAAACCGCACAGGGAGTTCCAAGAGGGTCATCGCTCCCGTGGCCGCGAGGCCCGCGGTGAGCCCCCGCACAATCACGAGGACGTCCATTCTCTCACACTGCCAGGCTGTCAGGTTGGGCGGCAGGCCTCGGCGCCGAGGCGACGCGGAGCGCCTTGGGTCGGTTCTCGCACGTCGAAGCCCCTTTCGGACATCCAGTTACGACCTATAATCATCCCTGCCTGGACTTGCTCCGCGCACCTTCCTGTCCGCTGAACTCCAGGATTCGTTTCTTGGTGAACGCTAGGCAATCAGCCGAGGCGTCGATCCCGATGGCTTTCCTCCCGAGTCTCAGTGCGACCACTACCGTCGTACCGCTCCCGACAAAAGGATCGAGCACGGTTCCGCCTCGGGGGCATGTCGCTCGGATTGGCAGCTCAACCAAAGCCTCAGGAAACACGGCATAGGGATTCTCAGGATAAGTGGAGTCGTCGATTTGAATGGTCCAGACATCCGTCGGCACGCTGCCCCCCGGTGCTTTCACGAGGCGGTTCTTCCCCCAAATCGGTGGCGATGAGGGGTTTCTGATCGCATCCATGTTGTAGTATGCGTCTTTGCTTTTCACAAGGTGAAAGAGCAGCTCGTGCGCAGAAGTAAGTCGGTCCTTGGTCACGCTACGGACGTGCTTTGGCTTGTGCCAGATCACCTCATTTCTAATTTTCCACCCCATTTCTCGCATTGCGAACGCGACTCGCCACGGGATGCCCAGCCATTCCTTCCCTTCGCACTTGTCATCGAGATTGAGCCAGTAGCTTCCCGTGGGCCTTGTAACACGGAACACCTCTCTCCCGACGGACACGAGGGCTTCAACGTATTCCTCCACGGTCCTTTCGCTTCCGATTTCGTGGACAGTGTCGCCGACGTGCCGACATCCGCTGTAGTACGGCGGGCTCGTGACGGTGCAATCCACGGAATCATCAAACATAGTCCGGAGTACTTCTCGGGCGTCTCCAAGCAAGAGCCCGCACTCCCGGCTGGCGAAGAAGGAAGATGCCACGTCCGACGTGATCACAGTCAGACCGATACCCTTTTTGCAGACGGCGAGACGGGCATTTAGCCACGCCCAAGCCGTGCCTAGACCACTGAAAGCCGACCCTCGGGTCCGCGTCGTGCGAGATGAGGGAAACGTGCCCACCCTTTCGAGGGGGCTTGGGTGGGGACGGCGACCATTCTAGCGACGCTCCATCGTGGCGTCCACAGGGGCGATTGGCTTAAGATTGCCGGGTATATCGCGAATCCGCACGACGGCGCTCTTTCCCATGCGAATCGCGGTCAATCAAGGGCCCCGCGAAGGCGCGTTTGATTCGTGCAAGGGCATCCTTGGGTGAATCCATCACCTGCGGGCGGCGAAGGATGCGTTCCTTAGCGAGGTGGACGGCTGAGGCGGTATCCCTTCACTTCGTCCCGCCACCGGGAGACCGTTCGTTCATGTTTGGGTCCGCGTCAGTTAGCGGATTCCAGTTCGAGGATAGTGTTCCGGGTTGTCCAGCGCTTGACGCAACTGCGGTTCGTCGA
>VBMM01000311.1 GCA_005878415.1 Methanobacteriota archaeon | reverse complement strand
CCATTGGTCGGAAGCAAGCGGACTGTCCGATCTGTCGGCGGGGTCGGCCCCGGGACGTCGTCGCGGTCCTGCGGTCGGCATGGGTCACCGCCCCGCCGAGAGCCGCGCTGCCTGGGTATGTGGCCGTCGTCGCGAAGCATCACGTCGTCGAGCCGTTCGAATTGCCGGCATCGTCCGGGTTCGCGTTTTGGCGAGACGTCCTGCTCGTCGCGAAGGCGCTCGCGGATCTCTTCTCGCCCGTCAAGATGAACTACGAGATTCACGGGAACACGATCCCGCATCTCCACGTCCACTTGTATCCGCGGTTCCACGCGGACCCCTTCGTCGGGCGGCCGATCGATCCTCGGGAGGCGTCCTTCGTGCGGTCGAAGGCGGACCGGACCCGGATCGGCCGCGCGATTCGGCGAGCCGCTACCGGATCCCGCTCGAGGCAGACGGCGCATCGTTAGCCGTTCTCCGGATGCGAGCGCCCAAACGCTTATGTCCCGCGCGGCAGTGCCCGGCGCGCGATGGTCCTCATCGAGCGCGCGAATCCGACCGACCGGGCGGACGTCGAGCGCCTGATTGCGGCCTACCATGCGTCGGAGAGCATGAAGCCGCGTCCGGAGCGGATCACGTGGGCGGTGGAGCAGGTCTTGCGAAACCGGGTTGGCGGGGTGTTGCTCGTCGCCCGGGAGAAGCGGGCGGTCGTGGGCGTCGCGTTGGCGGTCTACTCCCCGTCCGCGGAACATGGACGGCTCCTCCTGGTGAACGACTTCTTCGTCGACCCGGCGATGCGTCGGAAAGGCGTCGGCCGGGCCCTGGCGACGCGACTCCTCGATGAAGCGAAGGCGATGCGCGTCGAGCGGATCGATCTCGAGGTCACCCCCGGAACGCCTCTTGGCCGAACTCCTTCCCGCATTGCGGACAGCGGACCCGCGGCTTCGTGCGCTCCGGGTCCTGTTCCTTGAACGCACCGAGGAGCTCCGCCATCTCGACTGCGATCTGCTCCGACTCCGCCTCGGAGCCGTGGTATCCTCTCAGCTCGCGCATGAAGTCGACGTGCAAGTCGATCTCCGAACCCTTCGGCACCCGCTCGAGGCCGTGCGTCTCGAGGCGCATGTGGAACCGCTTTCCGTTGTACAGCGCCTTGAAGGCGACGAGGTCGAACGTCTCGCGTTTCGGCCGGTAGCCGCGCGTCAGGACGGCCGCCTCGATCGCGTGCAGGGTCATCCGGCGGGGCAGGGACGCTTTCACGGGACTCGCCTCAGGCCGCGTACTCGACGTTAGCGGGGCCGATCGAATAGTCGAGGGGACATTCGAGTTCCGGCCCGACATCGACGATGCGGATTCGGGTTCCCGGGTCGATGCCGACCGGATGGCACGTCCGGAAGTTCGGGCATGCGGCGTTGGCGCACACGATCTTCTCGCAGGCGAGGACCGGGCCCTCGACCGCGGTCCGCGCGGCCACGCTGCACGCGGGTGGGAGGGGCACGACCTCGACGACCCGGGCGCGTTCCTCGTTCAGGAGGCACGGATGGACGACGTCGCGCACCCGCGTGATGCGATAGCGGCGTCCGAGGTCCTGGTTCAGGCACGCGGCGCGGACCTTGCACGGCCTACACTCCGGCTGCGGCCCGCGGTACACGAATTCGTGGCCCACGTCCGCCTGCCTCTCGCCGACGAGCGTGATCTGGACCACGACGGCGGCCTCCGAGGACGCTAAGGGCCGCCCTCGGCTTAAGGGTCCCCGTTCGCCGGCCGACGGTTCGACGCCGGATGTCCGTCCCGATAGGTTGATGCCGCGGAGCTCCATGGACGGCGACGGTCCCTAGGACCAGGAGGTTCCCGGCGATGATGTCCGAGTCCGTTTTCCCGAGCGCGCCGGGAGCCGCTTGATCTCCGTCACGGCGACCGGCGTTCGTGTGCGCGCCTTGCGAATGCCATTCATGACCCACCGAAACCGAAACGAATGCCGAACGATCCCACGCTCGACGCGAGCGTCCGATGGCGAATCGATCACGGGACGATTGAGCTGCGCGAGCGCGGCTACCGCGGGACCGCCGACGCGATCCTCGACGCGGGCCTCGCGACCGAGGTCCGGCGACTGATCAGCGCGGGCAAGGAAGCGGACGTGTACCTGTGCGCGTACAACGGCGCGCCGCTTGCGGTGAAGGCGTATCGACTCTACCGGACGTCCCACCGCGGCGGCCGGCCGATCAAGGTCGACACGATGTCGTGGCTCGCGGCGCGCGAGTTCGAGATGATGCGGCAGGCCTGGAAGGGAGGCGCCCCGGTCCCCGCCCCGGCTCGGCGTGCGGAGAACCTGCTGTCGATGCGGTATCTCGGTGACGACGACGGCCCGGCTCCCCGCCTCCACGATGTCGAGCTCGATTCGCCCGAGGCGTTCTTGCGGGCCGTCCTGGAGGCCGTCGGCGCGCTCGGTCGAGCGGGGATCGTGCATTCGGACCTGAGCGCGTACAACATCCTGGTGCACGAGGGGCGGCCGTGGGTGATCGATTTTTCCGACGCGATCCGGGTGGACCGCACGGGAGAGGCGCCCTGGATTCGACTCACGAGGGCGCGCGAAGCGCTCGTCCATGGACTCGGCGCACTCCAGGGGTACTTCCGGAAGTA
>VBMM01000313.1 GCA_005878415.1 Methanobacteriota archaeon | reverse complement strand
TCAGCCTTCGGGAGGGGTTGAACGGTCGTTCGACATGGTTCCGGGCTCCGACGAATCAGCTGATGCGTGGATGCGACGGACTCCGTTGGTCGCGATCGCAATTGCGACGATGCTTCTAGGACCGAGTTCGGTGGCGCAGGCGCAACCCCGGATGGGTGGCATGGTCGACTCCATCCTCTGGGCCGACGAAACGGACCAGGATCGGGCGCTTCAGGAGCTCGTCGACGGCGGGATGGACATCTACATGTTCCCGCTAAGGTCTCCGTCGACGATCGCTGCAGCGAAGGCGAACCCCAATCTCTGGACCCTTGACGGGACCGGCGGCTTGTTCGACCTGTTCCTGAATCCGGTGCCGGTCAATCAGGCCCTCGCTCCAGGGGTCGGAAATCCGTTCTCGAAACGCGAAGTGCGCGAAGCGATGAACTACCTCATCGACCGCGACTTCATCGCGAACGAGATCGCGGGGGGAGGCCAGCTCCCGCAGGTCACCCTGGAACACCGCTTCACCCCGGAGTATGCGCGCGATCCCGTCTTCATGTCCGAGCTCGAAGCACGCTACCGTTTCAACCCGCCCCTCGCGGCTCAGATAATCAGCGATGCGCTCAGTGCAGACCCCGACTATCACTTCGACTTGGGGACCCAGAGATGGCAATTCAAAGGGACCGACATCTCGCTGAACTTCGTGATCCGTGCGGAGGACCTCCGCAGGGACATCGGAAACTACATCGCAGACCAACTCGAGCGAGTCGGGTTCGGCGTGAACCGGATGTATACCGACGCCGCGCACGCGTTCTCCGCCATTTGGGTTCCCCCTCCGGACAATGGGCGGAGGCGAGGGCCATCCCATTTGGACGATGTACTCCGCCTCGACGGAACTCTCCGACGCATGCGTGAGGCTGCGAGACGGGCGGTACGCGAGCCTTGCGGAGCGCGAGGACTTGTTCGAGCGAGCCACCGAACTCTCCCTACAGGAGAGCGTCCGCGTCTGGACCACGGCCGGGTCGAGCACGTTCGTAATAAGCAAGCGCGTAACGGGCATGGTGTACGATTTGGCCGGCGGCCCCTGGGGCCGGCTCGCGACCCGCACCGCTCGGTTCTCGACTCCGGGCGGCCGGCTGATCGTGGGCCTGCGCGTGCCGTTCATCTCTCCGTGGAATCCCTGGCAAGGGTTCGGCTGGTTGCACGACGCCGTGCAGTCATATGCGTTCACGGATCCCGCGGTGTGGCCGCACCCTCACACCGGGCTGTACATGCCGATCCGAGCGACGTTCTCCGTTGACGCCCCCGGTCCGACGGCATCCATCCCGGTCCCATCGGACGCACTCAAGTGGAATCCCGCGACCTTCGGCTTCCAGCCGATCCTCCCGGGAACCACCTCGAGATCCGAGGTCACGTACGCGTTCACCTTCGGCAAGTGGCACGACGGATCGGACTTCACGATGGACGACGTGCTGTACGAGCTGGCCTTGGCATATCGGCGCGCGAACGCCTCCGGCGATGTCCACCAAGTCGATCGGGACGCCGCCGCGACTTCGACGGCCTTGCTCGCGAACGCGCTCCGAGGGTTCCGCGTCCTGGACGGGACACATCTCCAGGTGTGGTATGATTACTGGCACATCGACTCGTCGATGGTCGCTTCCCTGATCAACCCCGCATTCCCCGCGACCCCTTGGACCGCCAGCGAACTCGCACTCAGCACCGTGCTCGATGACACGTGCCGGATCAGTGAAGTGACCGCGGCGAACGATGGGAAGGAAGCCCTGGACCTCACAAGAGGTAGGTGCTTCGACGCACCGACCGAGGGTTCGGCGGCATGGTCCGCCCTCTGGAACTTCCGGAACGCGACCGGACATTACTTCGCGAGCAACGGGCCGTTCGTCTTGAGCAGCATCAACCTGGTCGCCGTCCAGGCGACGATGGCGGTCGATCCGAACTATCCCATCCCAGCGGACGCATACGACGCGTATCTGGTGCCTCGGGTTCCGGAGATTACGCTCGGCCCCACCCCGCTCGTTATCATCGGTCTCAACGCTTCGTTCTCTCTGACGTCCCGTCTTCAGGGCGCTGCCTATGACGACATCGACTCGAGCTTCCTCGTGGTGAGCCCGTCCACGGGGGCCGTGGTCATCCAAGGCAAGGCCGTACGGGACGTGGCCGGTTCGTACGAGATCAAGCTGACTGGAAGCCAGACCGCCCTTCTCGACGAGGGCGCCTACGAGTTGAGGAGCATTACCGTCGGGAGGGAAGCGGCAATCCCGGTAATCGTCTCGCAGCCGTTCATCGCGATCTCGGACGCCGGAATGATCTTGGATCAACTGCGGGGCGAGATCAACCGGTTGCAGCAGTCGTTCAACAGCCAGCTCCTAGAGCAACAGAACCTGACGAAAGCGACTCAGGCGCAGCTGGCGGGCCTACAGACGCTCATGATTGCATCGTTGGCTCTCAGCGCCGTCACGCTTTCCGTCGCGGTTGTTGCGCTGGCCATTTCACTCCGCGGGTCGCGACAGGACGCTCAGGAGCCTCGCTCGGGGTAGTCCATCCGACGTCCGGATCTTGGACCCACCAGGTCCGCCCGACTCTTCGGTCCGCTCTGGCCGGACGATGTAGCTCCGCGCCTAGCGAATTACATCGATGCCAACGCGGGCCCGCTCTTCGGCCGGATCGCGGCGTCCGACGATCTGCTTCGACTTCACGCCCGTGGCGACGAGCATCACACGCAGGGTGTGCTCC
The DNA here is from genome assembly GCA_005878415.1 of Methanobacteriota archaeon. Taxonomy (GTDB): domain Archaea; phylum Thermoplasmatota; class Thermoplasmata; order RBG-16-68-12; family RBG-16-68-12; genus RBG-16-68-12. The sequence goes on along the minus strand of VBMM01000313.1, from coordinate 885 downwards.
AGAGACGGGTCCACCGTCGCGCCCCAGATGATCCGTGCGGTCGGGGAAACCTTCGACTGGACGACCTCCGCGACGCGCTCCGCCTCGGAAATCGTCATGTCGTTTCCTCCGGTCACATTGATCAGGACGCCGTGGGCCGTGGAGACGTCCACCTCGAGCAGGGGCGAGTTAATCGCTTCCTCGATCGCCTCGACCGCGCGGTTGTCGCCGACCGCCTGGCTCTCGCCCAGGCCGATCATCGCGACGCCGCCGCCCTTCATGATCGTCTTCACATCATTGAAGTCCAGGTTCACGAGGCCGGGCTTCGTGATGATCTCTGTCAAGCCCTTGATCGACCGCATCAGGACCTCGTCCGCAAACTTGAACGCGAGATTCAGGCTCTGCCTCGGAACCAGGTCGAGGAGCTTGTCGTTCGGGATCGTGATGACCGTGTCGGCCGCGTCCCGCAGTCGCTCCAATCCCCACTCGGCGCTCTCCATCCGAAGCTTGCCCTCGCCTCGGAATGGGAGCGTGACGACCGCGATGGTGAGGGCGCCCATCTCTTTCGCCAGCCGCGCGACGTAGCCGCAGCTGCCGGTCCCCGTGCCGCCGCCCAGGCCGCACGTCACGAACACGATGTCCGAGCCCTGCACGATTCCCCGCAGCTCTTCCTCGGCCTCGCGGGCCGCCTCTTCGCCGATCTGGGGCAGCGCTCCGGCCCCGAGGCCCTTCGTGATCCGCCGACCCAGGAGGACCTTCTTCGGGGACGCGATGTGCAACAGGTGCTGCGCGTCCGTGTTGCAGGCGTACAGCTCCGCGCCAACGATGCCTTCGCTGTAGACCCGCGAGATCGTGTTGCAGCCGCCACCGCCGAGACCGATGATCTTGATGTTCGTCCGCATCTTG
>VBMM01000113.1 GCA_005878415.1 Methanobacteriota archaeon | reverse complement strand
CCAGAAGGAGACGGAGGCGCTCGCGCGGGAACGGGGGACCCTCGACACGCGGGTCGCCGAGCTCGAAGGATCGATCAAGACGGCGGACGAGGATCTCCACGAGGTCGACGAACTCGCCTCGAAGAGCGACGCGAAGGTCCTCGGGATCCAGAAGCAAATCATCGCGCTCAACAACGAAATCGATGCGGTCGAAGAGAAGCTGAAGGGCATCGTCCTGGAGGGCGACCGGACGCGGGAGGCCATGGCGCGCGTCGAGTCCGAGATCGGGCAGCTGGAGGACGCCCGCAAGACGCACCAGACGGAGTTCGAGGACGCCGACTGGCAGCTCAAAGAACTCCGCTCGACGACGAAGGAGTCCGGGAAAGGCCTCCAGAAGCTCCAGCAGGAGTTCCACGACCGCCGGACGGAGGAGACGAAGCTCGCCCGGGACCAGGCCGACCTGCAGACGGCCATCCTCAGCTTGACGCGGCAGTACGCGCAGCTCCGGGCGGAGGCGGACGTGGCGGAGAACCTGAAGCGCGGCTACAACGCCGCGGTGTCCGCCATCCTCGACACCCGCGAGACGGGGTCGATCAAAGGGATCCACGGGACCGTCGCGCAACTCGCCCACGTCGAGCCGCAATACGAGACCGCCGTCGTCACGGCGGCGGGCGCCCGGATGCAGGCGATCATCGTCGACGACGATTCCGTCGCCGCGACGTGCATCGATTACCTCAAGAAGCGGAAGATCGGCCGTGCGACGTTCCTTCCTCTCAACAAGATGCTCGTCGGCAAGCCGCGGGGCAAAGCCATCCTCGTCGCGAAAGAGTGCCTCGGGTTCGCGATCGACCTGTGCCACTTCGACGAAAAGTACCGGGACGCATTCTTCTACGTCTTCGGCGACACGCTCGTCGTCCAGACGCTCGACGAGGCCCGGAAGTGGATGGGCGGCGTCCGGCTCGTGACCCTCGAAGGCGAGCTAATCGAAGCCTCCGGCGCGATGATCGGCGGGGACATGGAGCGCTCGACGCTCAAGTTCGGCGCCGGGACGGCGAACGACCTCGAGAAGATCTCGGCGAAGCTCCGCGAGGCCCAGGCGCAGGCGGAGGGCGTCGCGAACCGCCTCGACGAGATCCGGAAGGTGATCCTGGACCTCGAGGCGCAGATCAAGGACTTCGGCGGCAAGACCGGAGCGGTCGAGGTGAAGACGAGCACCCTCGAAGCGAAGCGAAGGGAGTTCGAGGCGAAAGTCAAGTCGGCGGACAAGGACCTCGCGGACCGCAAGGCGCGCTTCGAGGACGCCGGGAAGACCGCGACCCGGATCGAAGAGGACCTCACGAAGTTCACGAAGGGCCTGGACGCGCTCAAGGCGAAGCGGGACGAGCGCAAGAAGGCCGTCATCGAGGCCACGCCCCAACAGATCTCCTCGCGGATGAAGGAGCTAATGGGCCGCCGCGCGACCCTTGCGGAGGAGTTGAGCGGCCTTCGCTCGAAGCTCGAGGCGATGGCCACGCAGACCGCGTTCCTCGACGAGCGCCGGGGCGAACTCGAGACACGCCTCGCCGCCCTCGAGGCCCAGCGGACGGATCACGAGACGCGGATCGAGACGTTCCAGGAGTCCCTCGGCAAGCTCGAAAACGAGATCCGGGGCCTGGAGAAGATGGAGGCCCAGATGGGCAAGAAGATCAAGGACCTCCAGGACGCGCGCGACGCCGCCTACAAGGAGAAGACGGACCGCGAAGGCGATGTCGACAAGGTCTCGCACAAGATCGAGACGAAGGAAGATTTCCTGCTGAAGATGGAGACGGAGCTGAGGGTCCAGGAGGAGCAGCTCGCGGAGGCGGAGCGCGTGATGACGGAGATGGCGGTCGAGGTCGAGGAGGGCCGCCTGCCGAGCCTCCAGGAGCTCAAGGCGACGATCGGCGAGTGCGAGGCGGCGATCACCGCCCTCGGGCCGATCAACTTGCGCGCCCTCGAGGACTACGACGCGCAGCAAGCCCGGGCCGTCGAGCTGAACGACGAGTTCAAGCGGCTCGAAGGGCAGCGCGAGGAGCTCATCAACCTCGTCACCCAGCTGACGGACAAGAAGAAGGAAGGGCTCGCGAAGGTCTTCGTGTCGATCAACGAGAACTTCCAGCGGGTGTACTCGGAGCTGAGCGAAGGCGGCGAGGCCGAGCTCCTCCTCGAGAACCCGCAGGATCCGTTCTTGGCGGGGCTCGTCATGAAGGTGAAACCCGCGCACAAGAAGCCGTTGCGGCTCGAGGCCCTTTCCGGCGGCGAGAAGTCGCTCGTTTCGATGGCCCTGATCTTCGCGATCCAAGAGTACGATCCATCCCCGTTCTACATGCTCGATGAGATCGACCAGAACCTCGATGCGATCAACGCGGAGAAGGTCGCCCGGATGATCCGCCGGAACAGCTCGACGGCGCAGTTCGTGCAGATCTCCCTGCGCAAGGTCACGCTGAAGGAGGCCGACCACCTGATCGGGATCACGATGACCCCCGCCTCGACGTCCGAGGTCATCATGCGCGTGAACCTCGCGGACATCGAGGACGAGAAGCCCACGGAGGCGATCCCAGCATGAGCGATAACTACCAGGCAATCCTGAACCACCTGCTCTTCCACAAGGCGCTCATCAGCGAGTCGGAGGGCGGACAGCGGATCAACCGCTACCTCGCCATGCTGAACGAGATCGACCAGGGACAGCACGTCGCCGTCCGCGATCCGTTCGAAAAGAGCGTCGTCGCCGCGTTCGAGCTCGCGCTCGAGAAGCAGCTGGACCCGTGGGAGATCAACCTCGTGCCCTTCACGAAGCTGTTCATGGACAAGGTGCGAAAGGACGGCGCCGTGAACTTCGTGACGGCGGGGAAGCTCGTCTTCCTCGCGTGGTCGATCCTGAAGATGCAGAGCGACAAGGTCCTCCTCGATGCGATGCCGCCGCCGCCCGAAGAGCCCACCGACGGCTGGGACCTCGACATGTTCCGGGACCCGGCGGACCTCGACTACAATCAGGTCGTCCTCGCGGGCACCGCGACGCCCCTGACGGAGGCGATCCGGCGCGAAGGCCGGCGAGCCGTGACCCTGATGGAGCTCATGGACGCGTTCGACGAGGCGAGGCAGGAGGCGGAGATCCAATTGCAGCTGAACGCCCTCCGCGAGCAGGCGATCAAACGCTTCGCCCCGAACTTCCACCAGAAGGTCCACGGCGAGGATCTCACGGACGACATCGCCCTCACGTGGGGGCGGCTCGTCCAGTTCGACGGAGAGCCGGTCCCGCTCCGCCAGCTGATGGCGGGCGGCATCTGGGATGAGGTCACCGTCTTCATGTCCCTCCTGTTCCTGGCCCACCTCGAGAAGGTGAAGCTGTGGCAGAAGGAATACCCGTACGGAGAGATCTTCGTGAAGCGCCTCTCGGCGGAGACGGACCTGACGATCGAGGAATTGCTGGCGCTGCCGGACCTGGCGCCGAAAGCCGACGCCGGGCCTCCGGGGGTCCACCCATGAGCGAGCGCGCGATCGTCGAGGCGGCGCTGTTCTCCGCGGGGCAAGCCCTGACGGCCGAGGACCTCGCACGGACGACCCGGCTCGATGTCGAGGTCGTCAAGGGACACCTCCGCGCCCTCGCGCGGGAATATACCGCACGGGGGAGCGCCATCGAGGTCGGCCAGATCGGGTCCAAATGGACGATGCAAATTCGCTCGGACTACGCGGAGCGGGCCCGGACCTTCGCCCCGCCCGAGATCGACCGAGACCTCCTCAAGACGGCGGCCCTCATCGCGTACCACCAGCCGGTCCTCCAGAGCGACCTGTTCGACATGATCGGGTCGAAGGTGTACGAGCACACGAAGGCGCTCGAAGGCCTCGGGCTGATCGCGCGCAAGCCCTCCGGCCGCTCCCTCGCCCTCACGACGACCCGCTACTTCGCGGAGTTCTTCGGGCTCAAGTCGTCGAACCGCGAGGAGATCCGGCGGATGATGGCGCGCAACGCCGGGGTCGCCTACAAGGAGAAGGGGGACCCCGCCGAGCCGTCGCCCGACGAGTCCGCTCCCTCCCCCGAGGCGCTCCCACCCCCGGCACCGGTGCCCGCGCCGCAGACCGTGGCCTCGGCGAGCGGCTGATCCGTTCGAGGCCGCGGCCGGCCGCCTGGCCATGGGCTGAATCACAAGTGATAATCACAGGCTAAGCCGTTTATAACGTCCACCCGCTAAATATCGACGCGATCCTCGGAGGAGGAGCCTTGGCCTCCCCCGGGATAGCGGAGCCTCGGACCGTGAGCGGGTACCTACGCGACAGCCAGCTGCGTCGGCAGCTCGAGGACAAGGTCAAAGAGACCACCCGCACCCGCCAGGCGGCGGAAGAAGGCGTGAAGGCGGCGCAAGACCTGATCGACCAAGCGCGCCGGATCGACGCGAACGTCGTCGAGGCCGAGAAGGCTCTTGCCGAGGCGAACGCCGCGATGGCCTCGAAGGACTACAAGGTCGCGGCGGACAAGTCGAGCGAGGCGATCGAGCGCGGCAAGCGGATCTACCGGGACCGGGCGCGGGCGATCGTCGACTCCAGCTCGGCGCTCGCGACCCTCGCCAAAGGACTCGGCGCGGACCTCGGCGAGACGCAGGCCGGCCTCGCGAAAGCGGAAGGCGCGCTCGCGTCGGAGGATCTCGCCACCGCGATCGACCTGGCGAAGAAAGCATGGAAGCGTTCCGAGAAGATCCTCCAGGAGCACCTCTCCTCCTCGTTCTCCAAAGTCCAGGCGCTCATCCTGTCGGGCAGGGCCATGAGCCGGGACGTCGCCCCGATCGAGGACCTCCTGTCCCGAGCGAGGAGCGCGATGGAGAACAACGACTTCCAGAGCGCGCTCGACTTCACGCAGGAAGGCCTCGACACGATCAAGGAGGACCTGACGTCCGCCGTGAACAAGGAGATCCGAGACGCCGAGGACCTCCTGCGGACCGCGCAGGAGCTCGGGGCGGACACGACGAAGCCCTCGACCCTGATCGAACGGGCCCGGGGGGACGTGGCGAACCTCGACTTCGAGAAGGCGAACAACGCCCTGCGGCAGAGCCGTGCGGAGTCGGAGAAGTCGCTCCAGCGCTCCCTCGAAGGGAAGATCGCGGACTTCTCCCGCTTCCTTCAGGACGCCCGCGCGCTCGGCGCCGATCCGTCGGCGGCCCAGGAGTCCTTCGTCAGCGCGGAAGCGGCGATCAAGAAAGGCAACTACCGGGAGGGCGCGCAGCTCGCGAAGCAAGGCTTCCAGACGCTCCAGCAAGTCCAATTCCAACGCGTCGTCGGCGTGATCGCGCAGTCGCGGGAGAAGTTCATCGCCGCGACGAAGATCGGGGTGGACCTTCAAAGCCCCGTCGCGGACCTGAACCGCGCGCGCGAGGCGCTCAAGCGGAACGCGTTCCAGGAGGCGCTCGACAGCGCGAAGCGCGCCGAGGCGGCGGTCGACGAGATCCTCGAGCGCTACCGGAAGATCGAGGGGCGACTCAAGGAACTCCATCGCGCCTTCGCCGACACCGAGGCGTTCGGCGTCTCGACGGTCCGCGCCCGTCAGTTCGCCGGCGTGGCCCGCCAAGCGTACCAGGATCGGAACCCGACCGAGGTCGGGAAGGCCGTCGACCAGGCGTTCGACGAGCTGCGCCGCGCGGAACGGGAGCGGGTCATGCAGGCGATCGAACGCGCGGAGTTCGTCCTCACGCTGGGCGAGCAGAACGGAGCGGACCTGTCCGAGCCTTCGAAGCTCCTCCAGGAGGCGGTCGTCGCGACGAAAGCCGACGAGTACCGGAAGGCGCTGCAGCTCACTGCCGACGTCCAGACGAAGACGGAACAGGTCCTCACGGACCAGGCCGCGCAACGGATCTCGTCGCTTCGCAGTTCGCTGCCGCATCTCGGCGACGACGGCCCGAACCTGAAGTCGATGCTGAACCGGGCGGACGCCGCCATGGCGTCGCGGGATTTCGACGGGGCCTTCCAGGCGGTCATGGAGAGCCAGCGGTTCGTCGAGAGCCGGACCCGGAGCCGCGCGGAGGAGATCGTCGGGGACCTCGCCCTCGCGGTCCGCCTCGGCGTCGACCTCGGCGCGAACGTGACCGCCCTCGAGGCGTTGCACCGCGAGCTGAACGGCCTCCTCGTCGGGGGCCGCGTCGGGGAAATCCTCACCCTCCGAAGTCGCGCGACGGACGCGCTGGCAGCCACGTCGGACACGCTGCAGGGGCTCGTCAAGACGCGGATCGGGACGGCGACGGCCCTCAAGATCGACGCGGACGAGATGACGGACCTCCACCGGCGGGCTCGCCTCGCGCTCGGCGTCCAGAACTACCACGAAGGACTCCGCCTCCTGACCGAGTCGAACGAGCGCGCGAACAAGGCGACCGCGTTGCACCGCCAGGCGTACAACGCGATCGCAAGCGCCGCCGCCTTCGTCGCCGAGGCGAAGAAACGCAACGTCGACGTGTCGAAGGTCGTCGAGATGCTCGTCGACGCGAAGAAGGCGTTCGAGCGCCTCGAATACGACCGCGCCCTGAAGGTCGCGTCCGATGCTCGCGCGGAGACCGACAAGCTGACGGTCCTGTATTCCTCGGCCCAGAAGATCCTCTCGAGCCGGGGTCGCCTCGAGCTCGCCGGGAAGCTCGGCATCGACGCGCCCCACCTGCGCGACCTGTTCGGCGAGGCGAAGGAAAGGATGAAGTCGAAGGACTACGCCAAGGCGCTCGCCCTCGCGCAGCGGGCCGAGGACGAGTTCACATCCCTGATCCGGGAGCGGCTCTCGGGTTCCCTCGCGGCCTCCGAGGGGGTCCTCGGCTCCGTCGAGGGGTTGAACCTGGCCCAGGCGAGCAACTCGCTCATCCAGGCACGAAAGCACCTGGAGGCCGGCGAGTTCGAGCAGGCGCCGCCGACGCGGAGGCGATGAACCTCACCCTGACCTCCACGGCGAGGTTGCTGGACAAGGCGGACCGCGCGTACAAGATGGGCCGGTTCGAAGAGGTCCTCGACCTCGTCGCGCAGGGGGAGGTCGAGGCGACGAAGGAGCGGGACCAGGGCATCGCCTCGATCATGAAGCAGTTCGAGGACGGGCTCGCCCGAGCGCGCAAGGAAGGCACCGATACCCGGTCGGCGGAGAAGCTCTTCGAACGATCCCGCGAGTTCTTCCGCGCGAAGAAGTACCGCCAGGCCGTCGCGGCCGCGATCCAGAGCGAGGCGGAGGCCGAGCGGGTCGCGCTGCAACAGGCGATGGCGAAGCAGGCGGTCGAGACCGTCGAGCGGAAGCTCCGGGCCCTCGGGAAGGCCTCGAAGGCCGTCGTCGGGCTCGCCGCGGACGCCCGCAACACGTTCGACGAGGCCGACTACGTCAAGGCGCTCGACACGGCGATCCGCGCGTCCGACGCGATCGCGGACTTCCGGATCCTCGTCGAGGAGACGCAGGGGATCCGGGACCGCGCCCAGAGGCTCCTGCAGACCGCATACGCCGCCGGGACGGACGCGGCGAAGATCGAGCGGTCGTTCCAGGACGGCGAGTCGGCGCTGGAGGCCGGTGACGTCGAGCAGGCGCGGGCCGAGTTCTCCGGGAGCATCGAGTGGGCCCTCGGCCTGTTGCGGTCCCACCTCGCGAGCGAACTCACGAAGGCGGACGCGCTGATCGAGACCTGCCGCAAGATGGAGGTCGACCCGACGCCGGCCCAGAACAAGTTCGCGGAGGCGCGCTCCCACTTGGAAGCGGAAGACTTCCACGCCGCCGCGGCGAGCATCCAGGCGGGTCGAGACGCCGCCCAGACCGGGCTCGCCGCGAAACTGAACCGCGCGCTCCAGGACGCGGCGGAGAACGTCGCCCACGCGAAGAAGCTGGGGTCCGACGCGAGGGATGCGGAGGCGCTCCTCCGGCAGGCGAACGAGCGGATCCTCCAGGGGGAGTTCGACGGCGCGATGGACGTGGTCGAGAGTGCGCTCGAACGCGTCGAGTCCGCGAAGATCGTCGAAAAGCGCTTCATCGATCTCACGTTCAAAGGCGAGACCACGATCCGGAACGGCCGCAAGTTCGGGATCGACATGAAGGCCGCCGAGACGAAGCTCGCGCGGGCGGTCCAGCTCCGGAAGACGGACTTCCCGGAGGCGTTCAAGGCGGCGGAGGAAGCCTACCGCATGGCGTGGGAGGCCACGGAGGCGTTCGCGCCGAGCATGCGCGGATCGCTCGAGGTCGGCGCGACGAAGCTGAACGAATGGACGGAGGCGACCCTGACCCTCGAGAACGTCGGGAAGGGGCTCGCGAAAGACGTCCGCGTGCGAATCCTCGGCGACGCGGAGACGCAGGGCGTGACGGAACTCCCCGCCGTGCGGGCCCACGGGACGGAGGTCCTGAAGATCCGCCTCAAGATGACCGCCCCCGGGAGCGTGCCGCTCGCGATCCAGATCGTCTCGCACCGCGTGTTCGACGAGAAGGAGTACACCCAGGAGATGATCGCCCAGATCGACGTCTCCGAGATCGGCCCGGAGAAGGCGAAGCGGCTCGTCGCGGACCTCGAGAGCCGCTGCCCGATCTGCAAGGGCCTCATCAAGAAAGGCTTCAAGGTCACCCGATGCGGCTGCGGCCGCGAATTCCACGAGCTGTGCGCGAGCCGCGTCGGCCGCTGCCCCGTGTGCTTCCGCTCCCTGCAAGGCGCGGTCGAGTGATCAGGCGAGCGGGCCCGCGGCCGCTTCCGCGGACTTCAGGAACTCCCCGGTCGCCATCCACTCGAGGATCCGGTTCGCATCGGCCGCGAGGGAGCGGTCCTCGACGAGCGGCGGGACCTGCGACCGCACGAAGACGTGAGCCGCCCGCGGGCCGACGCCGGCACGGAGGGGCTTGAGGAACTCGAGTCCCTGGGCCGCCGCGAGCACCTCGAGCGCGACCACGCGCGCCGCGTTCTCCAGGGACTGCCGGGCCTTCAAGGCGGCCGCCATCCCCATCGGCACGAAGTCCTCCTGATTCGCCGACGTCGGGATCGAGTCGGCGGACGCCGGATGGGCGAGGACCTTGTTGTCGCTCGCGTAGCCCGCCGCGACGTACTGCACGATCATCATGCCGGAATTGAGCCCGCTCTTCTGCGTCAGGAAGGGTGGCAACTCGCTGAGCCGCGCGTCGACGAGCCGCGCGATCCGCCGCTCGGAGAAGCCCGCGAGGACGGCCATGCCGAGGGCGACGTGGTCCAGGGCCATCGCCAGCGCTTGCGCGTGGAAGTTCCCGCCGCTGACGCTCGTGCCCTCCGGGAAGATGAGCGGGTTATCGGTCGCGGCGTTCATCTCGATCCGCAGGGATGCCGCCGCGCCGTGGAGCGTCGAGCGGACCGCCCCGAGGACCTGCGGGATACACCGGAGCGTGTAGGGATCCTGCACCCGGTGCGGACCTCTGTGGGACGGGATGATCTCGCTCCGCCGCAGGAGGCGTCGGAGGTTCGCCGCGACCTCCCGCGCGCCGGGCTGCGGCTTCAGTCCGACGAGGCGGTCGTCGAAGGGCTTCGGCGATCCACGGAGGGCTTCAAAGGACATCGAGGCGGCCACCTGCGCATCCTTCACCAATCGAAGGCCATCGTGGACGACGAGGGCACCCACGGCCGCCATCACGGACGTCCCGTTGATGATCGCCACGCCTTCCTTCGACTGCAGGATGAGCGGCGCCAGTTTCGCCCCCGCGAGGGCCTTCCCGCCCGGGAGGATCCGTCCGCCGACCTCCGCCTCGCCTTCCCCCACGAGCACGAGGCCCAGGTGGGCGAGGGGGGCGAGGTCGCCGCTCGCGCCGAGCGATCCGCGGGACGGGATCATCGGGTGGACGCCGCGGTTCAAGAGGTCCAAGAGGCGCGTGACGAGCACCCGACGGACGCCGGAGTACCCCATCGCGAGGGTGTTCGCCCGGAGGAGGATCGCGGCCCGCACCTCATCCCGACGGAGCGGCGGGCCTTGGCCGATCGCGTGGCTCCGCAGCAGGTTGAGCTGCAACGTCCGGACGTCCGCCTCGGAGATCGCGACGCTCGCGAGGTCTCCGAAGCCCGTCTTGATGCCGTACGCGAGCGTGCCCTTCGCGACGACTTTCTCGAGCGCGCGGCGGCTCGCGTCGACGCGCTTCGCCGCGGCCGGAGCGAGTCGGACGGCCTCGCGGTCCCGGGCGACCGCGATCACGTCCTCGAGGTCGAGGGACCGGCCGTCGATCGAACGCATGCGGGACCGCCGCGGCATCCCACTCCCGCGATATAGTTTTGGCGCGGGCGTGCGGAGGCGTTAAGTCCCCGCGGGCCATCGGGAGCCGGACCATGCAAATCGTCTTCCTCGGGACGTCCGGATCGTGGCCCACGCCGAAGCGGAACGTGAGCGCGATCGCGATCAAACGCGGTCCCGAGGTGATCCTTTTCGACTGCGGCGAGGGCACGCAGCGTCAGTTCATGCAGAGCAAGCTGAGCTTCATGCAGGTGTCCCGCGTCTTCGTGTCCCACTTCCACGGCGACCACTTCCTCGGGCTGCCGGGGATGGTCCAGAGCATGTCGATGAACGGACGGGAGGCGCCGCTCGACGTCTACGGGCCGCGGGGGATCGAGCGGCTCGTCACGGAGCTCCTGTCGCTGGGATACTTCACGCCGGGCTTCGCGGTCCGGGCGAAGGAGTTGCCTCCGGGCGGGACGGTCGACTGCGGGGAATACGTCGTGCGGGCCTTCGAGGCGGTGCACACGGTGCCGTGCGCAGGCTACGTCCTCGAGGAGAAACCGCGCCCCGGGCGGTTCGACCTCGAGCGCGCGGAGGAGCTCGGAGTGCCGAGCGGGCCGCTGTACAGCCGGCTGCAGGAAGGAGAGTCGGTCATGATCGGCGGGCGTACCGTCCGGCCGGGGGACGTCCTCGGACCGCCTCGCCGCGGCCGCAAGATCGTCTACACGGGCGACACGATGCCGCACGACGGCCTGATGGAGATCGCCCGGGACGCCGACGTCCTGATCCACGACGCCACGTCCGATGCGGCGCTCGAGGAGAAGGCGAACCGTTACGGACACTCGTCTTCCCGGCAGGCCGCGGAGATCGCGTCCAAGGCGAACGTGGGCTTGCTGGTCCTGACCCACCTGAGCCCGCGGTACGAAGACCCGACGTCGATTCTCCAAGACGCGAAGACGGTGTTCGACCGCGTCCAGGTCGCGGAAGACTTCACGGAAATCGACGTGCCGTATCCCGAGTGAGCCCGAGGCGACCGCCGCAGGCGCGATTCCGTTATCGTCGGATAACGATAACGGCGGATCGCCGGCCTCAGGCCCGGACGGCCATCTCGGCTCTCGTCACTTCGACGAAATGGCCCATGGCGGCCCGGGCGCGCTCGACGTAGGCCGCGACGCGGCGCGCGACGTCCTCGCGGGCGTGCGCGTCCTTCAGCGGCCCGACGTATTCCTCGACCTGCTCCCGACGGCTGCCGCGGTCCTCGTAGTGCCAGAAGTACAGGTACCGCCCTCGCCGGATCGTCTTCACACAATAGCCGCAGCCGATCATCACAGTCCAATCACCAACGTCCTCTACGGTATCTCAAGGTGTTATCGTTATTTAACGATAACTAAAGGGTCTGCGGATCTGATTTCACAGAAAGGCACTTGTCTTCCACGGCACTATTCGACACGGACATGCTCCGAATTGAAACTCGAGTTGCTCCCGGGACCGCCGGGCGGCTTCGGCTGTGGCTGCTCGCCATGTTCCTCTCGACCTACCCTCTCCTGGTGGGCGCCTGGCTTGGCTCAGGTGGGCTCCAAGCCCGCTTCGCGCTCATTCTCATCGGCGTGGCCTCGATCTTGTCGATCGTCAATCTAATCCTCGTCCCGTGGGCGCTAGTTCAGGATCGCCGAATCGAGATTGGTCCGGAGGGAATCGATGTCATTGCCAAAATCAGCCCTGGACGCCTTCCGTGGTCATGTGTCCGCTGGGTCCGCGTCATGAAGGGCCGCCGCCCGGGGGGCCCCGTCGCGTTTTTGATCGGGGGACTCCGACGCCGCCTCATGGTCTCGGTCGATGCCGCCGAACACCCGGAATCCATCTCTCGCCTCCGCTCGGCGATCGCCCGGTACGCTCCCTACGCCAAACGTTCGGGGCAGGACAGCGACAAAACCTGGGATCCAACCGGATCGGTCGACGGCGAATTCGTCTCCATCGATTCCTCGTGGGCAAGTGTCCTGATCCAGTATCCCATCGTGGCGGCGATGGCGACCGTTAACTTTCAGGTAGCCCTGGTCCTGGGACCTGCCCTCATCCCCTCGCCCACAATCCGGGGCGCCGTGGTCCTCGTGTACTTCGCCATGACGGCGACGTTCGTGTCGGCCGCCAACTGGATGTCGCGAGTGCCGAGATCCGGGGCAGGCGTCCAAGCGATTCCGCGCGTCCGCGCACTTGCCCGATTCGGCGGTGCTTTTTTGGTCGCGATATCGGCGGCCATGACGGTCCTCTCCATCGGGTGACGGGCAGCCCTGCGTCGCCAAACGCCACGGGCCTCGTTATCGTTAGGCGACGATAACGCGCTGCACGCTGAGAGTTGACCCCGACGCGGCTTCACAGGAGCTTCATGAGGTCCGACTTCGTGACGATTCCCGTCACTTCGCCCCGCGTAGTTACGAGGACCGCATTGTAGTGGCGCAACAGGCTCGCCGCCAGCTCGACCGGGGCCTTCGAGTCAACCTGGGGGAACGCGGGCTCCATGACCTCGTCGACGCGGATCCGCGCGAGGTCCTTCGGGTCCCGACCGCTCAGGATGAGGTTGTTGATCACCTTGTCCGAGATCGAACCGACCGGATGGCCGTTGTGCATGACCGGCATCTGAGAGAACTTCCAATGTTGCATCTCGCCGACCGCCGTCTGCAGGGGCAGCCTCGCCTCGAGGTACTGGACCTTCCGCGTCTGGATCTTGTCGACGAGCGCCTTCTTCTCCTGCTTCTTCAGCTCGGCTTGGAGGGAGTTCATGATCCGCCGCACGACGTCGTACGAGGGGTTCATCTGCCGCTTCTCGATCTTGACGATCGTCGACTGGCTGACGCTCGCGAGGCGGGCGAGCGCGGTCTGCGTGAGGCTGAGGGCCTTGCGGAGGCGCGGGATCTCCTCGAGGTCGGGCATCATCGGGCACCTCAAGGGCCGCGGGGTACATATTCCTGCCGGAATTTTCGAGTCCATCGGATATTACTAGCACATCGAACGTGCCGGGACCGAATCCCAGCCGCATCGCTTCGCCCGCCCGACCGCACGGGCGCGACAAAAGCCATATATGGACTTGGGCATCCACGCCGCACAGCGCCGGGGGCTCTCCGTGGCACGCAACATCTTCGTCGAGGAACTCATCCACACGCCGATCGAGCAACAGGGCACGGAGATCGTCGAGCGGAAGGGCATCGGCCACCCGGACAGCATCGCCGACGGACTCGCGGAAGCGGTATCGCGGGCGCTGTGCAAGATGTACGTCGCGCGGTTCGGGCGCATCCTGCACCACAACACGGACCAGGTCGAGGTCGTCGGCGGGCAGAGCGCGCCGAAGTTCGGCGGGGGCATATTCCTCGAGCCCGCGTACATCCTCCTGGTCGGCCGCGCGACGACGGTCGTCAACGGCGAGCGCCTCCCCTACCGGACGGCGGCGATCGAGGCCGCGCACGACTACCTCACGCAGACATGCACGAACCTCAACGTCGACGGCGACGTG
>VBMM01000309.1 GCA_005878415.1 Methanobacteriota archaeon | reverse complement strand
CTAAGGCGCGAAGCGGGCGGGCGTCCTCGGGAACGGCACGGCGTCACGGATATGATCGAGCTTGCAGATCCACTGGATGAGACGCTCCATCCCCATGCCGAAGCCGGCGTGCTGAACACTGCCGTAGCGGCGGGAGTCCAGATACCAATCATACGCCTTCGGGTCTTCCCCCTGTTCCTTGAGGCCCTTCTGGATCGTCTCCAGGTCCGTCTCCCGCTCGCTGCCCCCGACGATTTCCCCGACGCCGTCGCCGCCGATCACGTCGAAGGCGAGCACCAGGTCCGGATGCTTGGGGTCCCGCGCTTTATAGAACGCCTGCGTGACGCGCGGGTAATGGGTGACGACGATCGGCTTCGTCGTGCCTTCCGTGAGCGCACGTTCCTCGAGGGTTCGGAGGTCCTTGCCCCACTCGAGGTCCACGCCCTTCGCCTTGAGCTGCTTGAGGGCCTCGTCGTACGTGAGCCGCTCGAACGGAGGCTTCACGGCCTTCAGGAATTCCGGAGTCCGGCCGAGGGCGACGACATCCTCCGGACGTTCCTCCGCGACCCGCTGGCACGCATGCGAGATCACGCCTTCCGCGTGCTTGATGACCTCGTCCATCCCCGCCCACGCCTGCTCCATCTCCGCATGCCAGTACTCCGTGAGATGGCGGGTCGTCCGGGATTTCTCCGCGCGGAACGACGGTCCGATGTAGTAGATCCTCTCCATCGCGAGGACGAGCGCCTCGGCGTAGAGCTGCCACGATTGCGTGAGGTGGGCCTTGCGCCCGAAGTACTCCAGCTCGAAGAGGGTCGTGCCGCCTTCGCTCCCCGCAGAGGTGATCATCGGCGGGTGGACCTCCCAGAACCCCTGACCGCGGAAGTACTCGTGGACCGCAGCGAACGCCGTGTGGCGGATGCGGAAGATCGCCGTCATCCGCTGCGACCGGACCCAGAGGTGACGAACGTCGAGGAGGAACTCCTCGCTCGGGTCCTCCTGGATCGGGAACTTCTCCGCGAAGTGCACGACGCGTAGATCGGTCGCCCGGAGCTCGTAGCCGCCAGGGGCGCGCTTGTCCTTCGTCACGGTCCCCTTGACCTCGACGGCGGATTCGATGAGCGCCTTCTCGGCCGCGGCGAACGCCTCGGGAGGGACGGCATCCTTGGAGATGGTCGCCTGGATGATGCCGGTCGAGTCCCGGACGACCACGAAGGCTTTGCCTCCGACGGTCCTAGTGCGGTAGATCCAACCGCGCAACTCGACCGTCTCGCCGACGTGGCGTCCTTTCAGGATGTCTCCGATCGAGACCATGAACCCGCGTCTCATTCCCCACGGTCTAGATTACCCTTTCGCGGAAGGTAATCGTCCCTCGGTTCGGATTGGACCTTAGACCGAAGGGCGAACCAAATTCCAACAAGAGAATCGTGCGCGCATTACGGGCTTTCGGGCTTGAGGAAGCGTCTTAGTTTGGAAGGGCGCTCACGGCTCCGGTGCTCCGTCTTCAAGTCCAAAGCTCGACCGACCGATGGCGTTCATTCCGTTGGACGATCTACTTGCTCCTCGCCGGGGTTGCGCCTGTCGGAGTGTCAGGGGCCCTTTACATGGGGCCGGGTTTCGGGACCGGACTCGTCGGGGTGCTTGCCGTTTGTTATGGGATCAGCATCTTCGGTGTGGAGTTCACAATCCGGATGGGAAAGAAGTCACAGATCTTCGAGTTCGATGCGGCCGGGATCCGGTCCGAGGGCGGCGGGCTGTGGCCCCGGGCATTCCTTTGACGGGCCTTGTCACGAGTTCGACTCCGGACTGGCGGGCCTCCGCGTGCTCCGACGTCCCTTGTCTTCCAGTTTCGGGCTGGCTTCTTGCTACGAATTCTCGCAATCGACCTCATCGACGATCAGGAGGTTGCCGAACGGGTCGCGGGTTTTGTGGCCCGTTAACGGGAATATTTCCATAACCTCTCCGGGGTTCGAACCGTTGTTCTACGGCGCGATGGCTCTCGCGGGCCCTTCGGTAAACCTCTTGCTGACCAGCCAGCTTCTCTTAATCGGAGTTCTCCGCACTCCCGGAATCGGCGTCGGGACGGTCGCCGCATATGTCGTCCTAGGACTGACACAGATCGCATATTGCTGGAGGTCGGCGCGCCGAATCTCGGCAGGTCGCCGATCTTTGCCCCCGGACTGGCGCGTCCGAGGCTATTTTGCAGCGGGACTCGGGTTCGTGGTCTGGGAAGGACTGTTCGGTCTTCGCGTCTTGCTGTAATCAACTTCGTGGTCGAAAAGCACAACTACCCCCAGTGCGGTCCGACGGCGCCTTGCTACGCACCGCCGGCCCCGACGACCTCGAAGCGCTCTACCGATTCGAGGTCCTCTGCTTCCAGGAGCACCGGTTCCGCCGCGACCATGTGGACTGGATCCTGCGGAACCGGCAGGCGCTCACCCTCGTCGAGGATGGCCCTGAGGGCGTCGAAGCGGCGATGATGCTGCTGTTTGAGGGCGTCGTGTGCCGCGTCCTGTCCGTCGCGGTGGCCCCGGACCGCCGCCGTCGAGGGACTGGCACGGCGATGATGCACGCCGCCGAGGCGATCTGCGGCGAGCGACGCGTGTCGACGATCCGACTCGAGGTCAGCACGGAAAACCTGGGAGCCATCGAGTTCTACCGGAGGCTCGGGTACCGCACGGACGGCGTGCTGTACGGGTACTACTCCTGGGGCGAGGACGCCTACAGCATGCGGAAGACGATTATGTCCGCGGAGCCCGTCGCGGTCCGCCGACGCGCAGGATTCATCTTTCGTAATAAATAGAAATACGTGAATATTTAGCGAGGCGTCTCCGTGCAGGACGCCTGCAAACCCTTAAGTCCCGACGTACAATGCGCGCTCCTCACCGACCACCATGCTCCCGATTCCTACGAAGTTTTTCGTCACGTCGGGCAAGGCCGTCTCCAAGGTATCCGACCTGAACGCGTTCGACGAGGCGCTCCAGAACGCCGGCCTCTCGGAACAGAATATCGTGTCCGTCTCCTCCGTCCTCCCGGTCGGCATCAAACCCGTCCGCAAGAGAGATCTTCCGATGGGCGCAATCACGTTCTGCGTCCTCGCGCAGCAGCGGGGCGGAGAGGGCGAGACGATCTCCGCCGGGATCGCCTACGGTTTCCGGGACGACGGCTTCGGCGGGTACGTGGCCGAGGGACACATGCACGGCACGAAGAACTCCCTCCGAGAGGTCATGGAATGGAAGATGGGGAGCATGGCGAAGCTGCGAGGGATCAAGTTCCGGGCCATCGACTATCGGATCGAAGAGCTGAGCATCCCGATGGACCACTACGGGGTCTGTCTCGCGGGCCTCGTGTTCCTCCCATGAGCATGTACGGCGTCGTCGTCTGCCCGCGCTGCAAGCGCGCGAAGGGCGTGGACCTGAAGCAGAAGACCACCACCTGCTCCTGTGGCTTCGAAATCCGTGTGACGCCGGCGAGGGCCCGCGCGAGGGCAGAATCGGCGAGGGAACTCGCTCCGCTCGTGGGGCGCATCAACGCGGAGGTGG
The DNA here is from genome assembly GCA_005878415.1 of Methanobacteriota archaeon. GTDB lineage: Archaea > Thermoplasmatota > Thermoplasmata > RBG-16-68-12 > RBG-16-68-12 > RBG-16-68-12. The sequence continues at coordinate 187 of VBMM01000309.1, read as the reverse complement.
CCGGCGGTCTGAAGGCGTACGAACAAGCGCTCGCGCCGCGCAAACGAAGGCGCAGTCAGGACGTGCATGCGCGGATCGTCGCGGCCGTCCCCCGGACCGGCGATCGATCCGTTCGGGTCCGGACGGCCGCCGTCGAGCTCACGCGGGAGCTCGAGCTCTTCACGTTCGACGACTGGAGCCGCGTCCT
>VBMM01000315.1:1233-3060 GCA_005878415.1 Methanobacteriota archaeon | reverse complement strand
AACACGGTGTTGTGCTCGATCGCCACGTCCGCCGTACCGTTGAGCATGAGGACGAATGCGCCGAACCCGCCCCAGGTCGTGCCGTTCAGATCGTACAGGATGTTGTTCTCGATCGTGACGTTGTTCGTCTGCTGGCCCGGGAAGTTGTTGTCGTACCCGAGGACGCTCAGGCCCGAGCCCGCGTGCCGGACGATGTTGTTCCGGAACGTGACGTGGTCGATTTGGGACCACGGGGCGGTGCCGTCCTGATTGCGGACCGTGAAGAGGATGGCCGTGGCGGTCTGGGCATCCGTCCAGTCGTTCTCGAAGATGTTCCCTTCGATGACCACCCGGCGGGCGTTCTTCAGCTCGAAGAGGTTCTTCACGCTCCAGTGCGTCCCGGCGTAGCTCGGATCGTCGAGCTTCCAGGACAGGGGTTTGAAGAAGTGGTTGTGTCGCACGACGATGTCCGCGGGCACGAGGCCCGGGACCGAGGGATCGGCGCCGCCGAACATGAGGTTCTCGCCCGCTCCCTCGAGCTCGTTGTTCACGATCGTGAAGGGGCCCGCCCCGCTCCAGCCGGCGAGGGCTTGCGAGTCCGCGCCCACCTCCTTGAAGTCGGCGAGGATCGAATCGTACACGCCCACGTTGACTCCGTTCATCGCGATGCCGCGGCGGCTCCCCGCGACCGCGTCGCCGTGGATGTAGCAATGCTCGATGACGATGTCGTGCGACTGCTGGTCCACGGCCGACTCGGTTCCGTCACCGAGCAGGACGATGTTGTACAGGAACGTCCCCGGGGTCGGCGCAATCTCGAGCCCGACGAACCGGTAGTGGTGGGCTCCCGGGGCCGTGGCGAACACGGAGCCGCCGGATGCGTCGACCCTCGCGAGCCGCGGGACGTCCGAGGTCCGGATCCGCGTCCCGGGAGGCGGGAGCGCCCAGTCCGGCGTGCTCGTTCGGATGACGATGAACGCGCCCCCGCTCTTCGTCGGCAACGTGAACGGGCCGGTGTAGGTCGCACCCGCCGCGAGTTGGATCGTGTCCCCGGGCTGAGCCTGGTCGAGGGCCTGCTGCAGGTCGCCCCCGGGCGGGACGTCGAGGGCCGTCGTCGGTGGGACCGCAGGCTCCCGAACGGCGTTCGTGGATGGCATCGCGGCGAAAAGGAGCGACACCAGGATCGCGACTAGGAAGGTCGCGCGGCCGGACCGGACGATGGGCGAAAGCACCGCCGGGCGCCAAGGCGACGCGACAGAAAAACCTCGCGAGTCATCTGGTGAATGCCGGCGGCGCGGGGATTCGGGCATATGATTATCTACGGTCGACGGACCATGCCGCGCCTCACGGGGCGGGATCTATGGCGAAGGTTTCTGGATTCACGGGCTTGAGGAAGATCGGTGTGCTTGTCTTCGCGTTGGCGGCGGTCGCGGTCCTCACGACGTCGTCCGCGGCCGCGGTCAGTCCGAATCGTTACACGGTGACGCCGCTGGTATCGAACACCGCGGTGGGCGGAGCGACGGTCGACGGCCATCTCTTGAACGCCTGGGGACTCGTCGCCGGCCCGACGACGCCTTGGTGGGTCTCCGACAACGGCGCGGACCTATCGACGTTGTACACCGCCGCAGGAGGAAAGATCCCACTCGAGGTCGGCGTGGCCGGAGCGCCCACGGGCCTCGTGTTCAACGGCGATGCGACGAGTTTCCTCATCGGGGGGGCGAGGGCGCGGTTCATCTTCGCGACCGAAGCGGGGACGATCGCGGGCTGGAACGGGACGGGAGCCGCTCAGGTGAAGGTCGATCAATCGGGAGCGGGCGCAATCTACAAGGGGCTCGCGATCGCGACGACCGG
>VBMM01000315.1:0-1099 GCA_005878415.1 Methanobacteriota archaeon | reverse complement strand
TCGTGGACGCCTACGACGTCGACGGGAATTTCCTCGTCCGCGTCGCGCAGCGCGGCCAGCTGAACGCGCCTTGGGGCATCGCGATGGCGCCGGCGAGCTTCGGCCTGTTCGGCGGGGACCTGCTCATCGGGAACTTCGGGGACGGCCACATCAACGCCTACCAGGAACAGCCCGACGGGACGTTCGAGCTCGTCGGCGGCCTGCGAACGACCGACGGACAGAGGCTTGCCATCGACGGACTCTGGGCCTTGCAGTTCGGACACGGAGCCACGGCCAACGGCCCGATCGACACGCTGTTCTTCACCGCGGGCCCGAACGACGAGGCGGACGGACTCTTCGGCTCGATCCGAGCCGCATAGTCGGGCCCCGGGATCCAGGTCGCGACGCCCTCGCCGATCCGCCCACCGGATCGGCGCCCGGACCTGGGACTCATTCCTGAGAATGAGCGAGCAACCGTTAAGTCATCCGGAGACGACGGGCCGGCGTCGCAGAGCGGAGAGCCGATGCCGGATGTCGTGCAGCTCAAGTCGAAGATCTGCCTCGTGGGCGAGGCGGCGGTCGGCAAGACGTCCCTGATCCGCCGGTTCGTCCTGGACCAGTTCGACGACTCGTACATCCGGACGTTGGGCGCGAAGGTCTCCAAGAAGTCAATGCGCCTCGAACTCCCGGAGAAGAACGTCCAGGTCGACATCACGATCGCGATCTGGGACGTCATCGGTCACGCCGGGTTCCGACAGCTCCTGGGGGACGCGTTCTTCGACGGGGCGCAAGGGATCCTCGCCGTCGCGGACCTGACGCGGCGGGAGACCCTCTCCGTGCTGCCGAGCTGGGTCGAGGCGGTCGAGGAAGTCTCGGGGGTCGTCCCGATCGTCCTCGCGGCGAACAAGGCCGACCTCAAATCGGAGGTCCAGTACGGCCAACCCGAGGTCGGGGCGATGGCCGCGGTCCTGGGATGCGGTTCCCTCCTGACGTCCGCGAAGTCGGGACAGAACGTCGAGGACGCGTTCCTGCACCTCGGCAAGTTGATTGCGAAGGCGCAGATCCGCGGCGCGTGAGCCGCGCTTGATAATCATTCCGGCGCGGCCGGAGACAAAGCGTT
>VBMM01000306.1 GCA_005878415.1 Methanobacteriota archaeon | reverse complement strand
AGTCCGAGGCCTCCACCGGTATTGCCCCAGAAGACGTTGTCCCGGACGATGACGTCTGTCGTCTCTACCAAAGTCACCCCTGCGCCGCTGTTCATCGAGAAATAGCTGGTTTCGACGAGCACGGAGCTCGATCGTTCGATTACAACGCCGTTCCAGTTGTTCGAAGAAATCGAGGAGTTCTCGAGCCGCGCTGCCGTAACGTTGAGCAGGTAGACGCCGAACCGGTCATAATGAGCGTCGCGAACCGTTACAGCGCGGATCACGAACGCGTCGGTCGTGTTTCGGATCTCGATGCCGTTGCGCGGCCCGGCGTGGATCTCCCATCCCTCACCCAGCATCGCCCTCGATGAAAATCGGGTCGCGGGTCGGGGATGCGACGATGGGCCCGACCGGCGTGGGGAGGGTCCCGGCAGCAGCGGGAATCGTCCCGAAGGACATGACCAGGCAGGCGATGACAGCCAACTCCAGGCCGGCACGTTGGGGCACGTTACTGCCTCGAGGGATGGCTGTCGTCTCTTCGACACATAAACATTGCCTGCGTACGATACTTCGGCCCTGGCTCGAGATGGTCTCGCCAATTGTGGAGGGCGGAAATCCGCGACTGGCCGTGCACTTCCGTTCCGTGACAAAGCGTGTCGGGACAGATTGAAGTAGCGTCGGACCCATCATTGGCGTGCTTCCATGGAACCGGGGCTCCTCCTGATTCCGGGTCCCGTCCCTCTCCATCCTCGGGTCCTCGAAGAATTCGCGAAGCCGGCGCTGCCGCACTACGGGGACGCGTGGGTCCAGGCGTACGGCGAGACGGTCTCGCTGATGCGCTACCTGTGGTCGGCTCCGAACCACCGCGTCTTCTCGCTCGCGGGACCGGGGCATACAGGGATCGAGTCCATCGCCTACACGTTCTTGCGCCCAGGGGATCGGATCGTGGTCGTCTCGAACGGGTTCTTCGGGGACCGGCTGCGCGAGGTCCTCCTGACCCACCGGCTCAAGGCCGAAGTCGTGACGTCGCCGTGGGGCGCCGGTCCGGATCTCGACGGTTTGCGTTCGGCGCTGAAGCATCCGACGAAGGCCGTCGCGGTCGTACACAACGAGACCTCGACCGGAGTCACGAACCCGCTCGAACCGATCCTGGAGGCCGCGCACGCGGTCGGAGCGTTCGTCGTCGTCGACGCGGTGTCATCGCTCGGAGGCATTCGCCTTCCGGCGGCGGCGATCGGGGTCGACGCGGCGTTCGGCGCGTCCCAGAAGTGCCTCGCGGCCCCGGCGGGAATCACGCCCGTCGCCGTCGCCCCCTCGCTCTGGGAGTCGACCGACCCGAAGGGCGTGGAGGGCTGGTACCTGAACCTCTTCACCTGGGAACGGTACGCGCGGGAGTGGGGCGAGTGGCACCCGACGCCGACGACGATCTCTTCGAACCTGTTCTACGCGTTCCACCGCGCGCTCCTGCTGGTCAAGGAGGAGGGCCTTGAGGCCCGCTACACCCGCCACGCCAAGGCGTCCGCCCGGCTCCGCGACGGCCTCGCGAGTCTCGGGTTCGCGGCGATTGCGTCGCCGGACCTCGTCTCGAACACCGTGACGTGCATGTCGCCGCCCCAGGGGATCGACGCGAACACGCTGGTGAAGCGCCTCCGGCTGGAGCACAACATCACGATCTCGGGCGGGCTCGGGCCGCTCCGCGGCCGGACGATCCGCATCGGCACGATGGGCACGCAGGCGGAGCCGGACGTCGTCGATCGGCTGCTCGATGCCGTGCGAGCGGTCGTGTGACCTACTCACGCATCCGGCAGATACCGCGTCAGCCAGCCAATCGCGCGTTCGTACAGCACGATCTGGTTTGAGACCTTGCGGGGCGCGTGTCCCTCGTCGGCGAACTCGAGATAGTCGACGACCTTGCCCATCCGCTTCATCGCCTCGACCATCGCCCGCGCTTCCGTCACGGGACATCGGGGATCGTGAGCGCCGCCGGTGAAGAGCACGGGCACGCGGATCCGGTCCAGGTAGAAGATCGGCGAGAGCTTGCGAAACAGGTCCGCGTCCTTGTCCGGGTGGCCCATCTTCTGTCGGTCGTACCGCTGGAGGTACCCCCGCTCGTTCGTCGTCGCAGTGGTTCAGTTGAAGTAGCCGACAATGCTGACGCCGACCCGCCACACCTCGGGGGCCTGTTCGAGGCAATGGGCGACCGCGTATCCGCCATAGCTCCCCCCGATGATTCCGAGTCGGTCCGGAGGACAGTATCCGTTCTTGACGAGCCATCGGCCTCCG
>VBMM01000316.1:1223-3294 GCA_005878415.1 Methanobacteriota archaeon | reverse complement strand
CACGATCGTGCATAACCCCGTGTACCTTCTCGTCACGGTCGGCGCTGTCGCGCTCTTCGTCCTGGCGGTCGTCGCGCATCGCATCCACAAGATCCACAGCCAGGAGATTTTCGTCCACCAGGCGTGGGGCGCGAACTGGAAAGGCCGCTGAACCGTTCGAAACCCTCATATCCGAACGGCCGCATCGAGGCGGTCCGGCGGGTTTCGATTTGTCCAACGTCCCGGAGACGCTTCGCTACACGAAGGACCACGAGTGGGCGAAGCTCGAGGGCAAGCGCGCCCGGATCGGCATCACGGACTACGCGCAGACCGAGCTGACGGATGTCGTGTTCGTCGAGCTCCCTCCGATTGGGAAGGTCGTGAAGCAGGGAGAGACGCTCGGCACGGTCGAGTCCGTGAAGGCCGTGAGCGAGATCTTCGCGCCGGTCAGCGGCAAGGTCGTCGAGGTCAACAAGGCGCTCGAGGAAAAGCCCGAGATCGTGAACAAGGATCCGTACGGCGAGGGGTGGATGGTCGTCCTCGAGGCCTCCGAGCCTACGCGAGCCGACTCCCTGATGGATGCCGCGGCGTATCGCAAGCACATCGGCGACTGAGCCCGAGTCGGCTTCGTTCTGGGAACCCTTTTATCACGGCGTATGGTTCGACCGCCGGGCACTTTTCGGATTGGGTAGTTACCACTACCGCGAAGGCGACCGAACCAGCCGCACTGACCACGCAATTCCCGAAGGCTTCTAACGGTCCGACCGCCTGTCGGCCTCGCCCGCTTAGGTTAGCCTGGATAGACTACCGGGCTTCGGACCCGGCGAGTGGGGTTCAAATCCCCAAGCGGGCGTATTCCCGCCGCCTTCGCTCAGTATTCGTAGCCAAGGTACTGGAAGTCGAGATTCCATTCTTCTCGGATTCGGTCGACGCAGGCGTTCATATCGTTTCGATGCCCACGGATGAAGATGTCAACGCTGTAGTCCCCATGCTCCTTGGCAAGGGTCAAATCGAAACCTAGGTCGTCAAACCCCTCAATGTCATACACATTCCACGTAACTCGGAATGAGTCGGAAAGCCGGTCGATTTCGCGAACTGCTTCGACGGTGAGTTCACCGTGGAAGAAGGCGTGGAACGAGCCTCTTTGGAATGGCCCGATGGTTGTTTCTGCAAACTCCCTAATTCGCTCGGGCGGACCATCCAACGCGACGTCGAAATGATAGAGTGCTTCCATCAGGTTGTCCTTGATGGAGCAGAACATCTCCACGGCGGTCGCTTTCTCCGGCGGCGTGACGTCGAGCGAAAGGGGACCAAACTTGTCCATCCCTATGATCTTGACATTCACGCCTTGCTCCGAATAGCTCGTCTTTGGCGGAGGCTTGGTTTTGAGCGAATCGGGCGTCACGGACGACAATCGAGCCCATGCCTCGGGGATCCTCAATTGGCCGAACGCTCGCCTGAAAAGCCTGTCCCGCTGAATCCCATCCGAGGGCATGGTTGGCTTGCCCTCGGTGTAGTGGAAGCCCACCGGTCCCTTCCAGTTTCGATTCTGGATGAAGTAGAAACTTTGGCAGTATGCTTCATCTTGCACCGGAGGTGCATCCTTCAATTGACATCCGACGTGAATGTTATACACCCCGGTGCCGGGATCTTGCAGCGACATCGGAAGGATTGCATCGGCGACGGCGTCGAGCTCTCGCTTCGAAGGTGTGCCCTCTCCGAATCGCCACCTTATTCCACTTCTATCGAGCGCCCCACGGAAGCTTTCGCGCATCGTTATGAGGTTTGCGAAGACGGAAGACGATATTTCGACAAAAATTGACGAGCTTACCTCGCCGTGAGCGAAAATGGTTTGGACGTCTGACATTGCGGGGTCGAACCCGTCGGGAGCGGGCCTCAACTTGAAGTGGTGACTTCCTCCCAGGTTCTGGCCCCCGGTTATTCGAGCTTCAGATGTTGTGACTCACGCGACGCTGGGGCATAGAGATTCCGATAGCGGGGAAGCGCAAATCATGCTTGTCCCCCACCCTCCGCAGCCCGACGGCAATGCTCTTGGCATGGCCGGTCATAAGCTCGCAAGCACGGGTCGTTA
>VBMM01000316.1:0-1103 GCA_005878415.1 Methanobacteriota archaeon | reverse complement strand
TCCGGGGACGGCCGTCGGGCTCACTTCGCGGGCTCCTCCGGAGGACGGACCTTGCGGAAGTTCCCGTAGATCAACAGGTCGTACGCCAACTTGAGGGTCCCGGCGGCCACCAACGGGGTTCCGAGCCAGAGGTTCGACAGGGCGTAACCTGCCAGCGATGGACTGATCGACGAAGCGACCGTGCGCGTTGCGCTCGTGAGGCCCGCCGCCGCGGTCCGGTCTTGTTCGTCCACGATCGACATGACGTACGATTGCCTCGTCGGCACATCCATCTGCGACAACGACTGGCGAACCAGGAGAAGGACGACGGCGCTCGTTGCGGTCGGGGCGAGCGCCACCGCGATGAGCAACACGTTCGAGGGCACGTGGGTGAAGACCATCGTCCGCAACAAGCCGACCCTCCGCGCGATTCGCTCGGCCAGGAGAAACGACAACGCGGTCACGAGCTGCGTCGCGAAGAAGATCGCCCCGAGTGTGGAAAGATCCAGCCCGAATCGAAGGTAGAAGTAGTAGGAGAGGAGGCTCTGTCCGATGAACCCGCCGCCGAACGAGTCCACCGCAAAGAGGGCCGACAGCTTGGTCACGATCGGGCGACCGCGAGCGGACAGGGCGGAACGTCGCGCGCGGCCCGTGTCCGGCTCGACATGACCTGACAACCGGGAGTAGAACGCGGCGCCGAGAAGGCCCGAGATCATGTACCCAAGGAAAAGCGGCGAATATCCGATGACGTTCGGGAGTCCTGCGAGGAGCGCCCCGGCCGCGGACGCTCCATATCCGACCAGGTTGTACACGCTGAACGCCAAGGTCCGGCGGTCGGCGCGACACGTTCGCGGGAGGATCGCGGTCTCGAGCGAGAGGAACGGTCCGACTTCCCCCGCCCCGACCGTCATGTTCCCGACGATACCGGCCAAGACCGGGGCCCACCAATCCCTCGAGCCGAAGAGGAGGGCACCCGCCACGACATCGGCGAGGGCGAAGAAGACGAGCGTTTTCCTCCGGCCGATCCGATCCGCGAGGAAGCTGATGACGAGCGTGTAGAGCGCGCTGCTCAGGACGGTCGCGGTCAGGACGATCCCGACGGCGACGGGAGTGAAGCCCAGTTG
>VBMM01000310.1 GCA_005878415.1 Methanobacteriota archaeon | reverse complement strand
TCCGATGGCTCGGAAGAGAATCCGCCTCCTCCCGACGTGGCCGGCTCGGCTCCGTGACCGCAGCTTCTCACTCCCGATAACCAAATCCCTTGCCTTAATAACATTCAGCCCGCTCGATTTCTTCATCGGTGAATTGCGAGGGAATGCCCTCGCGATATGAGGCGGGCAGCGAATGCTAGGGGCGATCGAGACCCTGCTCTCCGGCATCCTAGTACGAGGACTCAGCCCTGCGCTTCTCTCCGTCCTGATGGCCGCGCCGTTGAAGAAAGTGGCCCGCGCGCAACTGAAGAAAATCTACGTCCTCGACGAGCGCGGCGAGATGGCGGGCGAGTACGTGCTGGACGCCGATTGCCCGCTCGACTTCAATGATTTCCTCAAGGTACTGCCCAACGAAGGGATCGGCGATCGCGATTCCCTGTTCGTCGGGGAGTATGTGTTCACCGCTTTCCAGAGCGGCAAATTCGTGTTCGTACTCCTGTCCCGTGGCCATCTCGCCTCGGAGGACTTCGACTGGACGGGACTGCTGCTCACCGCCGCAGATTCGCACTTGTCGCAGGGCACTGCTCGGACCGCCGCGCCCCGAACCGCCGAGGCGCGACCCGATGCGGACAAGGGGCTTGGGGAACGCGAGTCCCGACTCGCCGCGCGCGAACGAGCGCTCGCGGAGCTCGAGGTGAAACTGAAGGCGGAATCGGCGAACCTCCAGGGACGCCAAGAGGAACTGAACCGACAGAAGGCACAACTCAGTGCGGTCGCCGACTACTCCGCCCGGTTGCAGGACGAGGTCGCGCAAGGCGTCTCGCGGGCGGTGAAGACGCGCGACGAGGCCGAGACAATCGCAGCGGCGACCCGGGCTGAGTCAAGGGAGGCGGAGTCGAAGGCCCTCGACGACGCACGGTTGCAGCTCGAGCAGGAACGAAAGGCGTTGCAGTCGGCGAAGGCCGACCTGGAGGCGAAGTACCGCGACGCGATCGCCGAAAACGAGCGGCTCGGGAAGGAATCCAAGGAAGCCATCGCGACCCTCGAACGAGAACGCGGCGAAACCGCCGCCCATGCCGCGGAGGAAGAGAAGACCCGGAAGGAGATCGAGACCCGGGTCGCGGAGCTGAGCCAACGGTTTGCGGCGATGGCGAAAGAACGCCTCGTCGCGTCGCACCGACCACCGGGCGAACCGTCCGAGGAGGTGAAGAAGGCGGTCGAAGGGGAGAAGGCAGAACTCGCCCGGGAGAGGAAGTTCCTCCAACGACGGGCGATCGAGTTGCTCGACCGCGAAGAGCGCGTCCGGGATCGCGAAGGTCGAGTCGACGAACGAGACCGGGAGCTCAACCGACGCGAGCAAGGCCTGGCGGCCCGCGAGAACGACCTCGAGCGATCGAAGACGCTGCTCGCGCAAGCGAGGCCACAACCCCCCGAGGTCCGAGCCGAAACCGACGAGGCGAAGAAGGACATCGAGCGGCGTGTGAAGATCATCCAACAGAAGGCGCTCGAGCTGCTCGACCGCGAGGAGAAGCTGCGGAAGCGGGCCGCAGAGCTCGAGGCGATGGAGTCACGCCTCTCCGGCCGACTGCCGGCCGAGTAGCCGTCCCCTCCATGTAATCAGGTGAGATAACTACCGAACGGCTCTTATATAGGTCGCTCGGGCCTGAAAATCTTGTTTTCGGTGGGGGGAGTCGCCTTCACCGGAGGGTTTCCGCAATGCGCCGACCGTCCGCGGCCACGCTAGCCCTAGTCCTGATTCTCAGCGCACTCGCTGTGGCGCTGATTCCGGTTCGCCCGGCGGCCGCCGATCCCACGTCGACCGACAACCTCGACGGGACGTCGGACGTCGTCTGGAACTTCTCGAACCCCGCCAACTACACACTGTCCAACGTCCGCGTGGCCGGGGGCTTGGCCACGCTGCGTCCGCAAGTGACTTGGTGGAACAGCACGACCGCGTCGGATTTCGCGGGACCCGACAGCGCGACGAACGTCGACTACACGACGTATCCCGGCGACATCGTGCTCTCGACGACCTCGGGGGCGTCTCAACCATGGCGGCGACACGACCCTTGTCTACGACGCCCGGGGCTCGACGAACCGCCGACCGATCCTGCGGTTCAGCTTGGCGTCGATCCCCGCGGGTGCGGTCATCGACGACGCGAAACTGGGCCTCTACATGTCTGCGGCCGCGGCCAATCCCTCCTCGGCCGAGCTCCACCCCGTCACACCGACCTGGGACGAAGCCCAGGTCACCTGGAACGACCGGCTCACCGGGACGCCATGGACGACGGCCGGAGGCGACTATGACGCCCGGGTGACCGATGTCCAGAGCCTCAACGCGGTCCTGGGCTGGAAGACCTGGAACGTCACGCAGATCGTCGACCTGTGGTATCGCAGCCGCGTCCCGAACAACGGCATGATCATCCTGGGCTCGGCCGGCGGGACGAACCTGGACAAGACGTTCTGGTCCTCCGACTACGCGGTCGATCCGACCCTCCGCCCGAAGCTCGACATCCGATATCGGGTGCTCGGCGCGACGGGAGAGTACATCTCCAAGATTGGCGGCCCGGGTTCCCTCGTGGCGTGGCAGTCCATCTCCTGGAATCCTTCCGAGCGCTCCTACGTGTCGGACGAATTCAACGGCGGGAGCCTGGATCCGAAGTGGACGTGGACGAATCCGCCGGCCACGTACGATGAGGGCACGACGACGCCCGGGAGTTTGCATATCGTCTCCAGCACCGGCGTCGACTTGGACGGAGCGACCTTCACGGGCAACGTCCTCGCGAACGAAGTGGTCGGCGACTTCACCGCGATCGCGAAAATCAGCGGCAATCCGACCGTCGCGGGCCAGAAGGCGGGACTCATGGTCCTGCTGAACAACCGGAACTGGTACGCGGTCCAGAAGGTGAACGTCGCCGGGACCGTGAACTGGCAGGCGAAGGCGACGACGG
>VBMM01000303.1 GCA_005878415.1 Methanobacteriota archaeon | reverse complement strand
CCCCCTAGCCGGCGTGCGCGTACGCGGGCGGCAAACGCGCGCGCGAACGACCATCGCACCGCAACATCCAGCGCCAAATCGTTAAATAGAGCCCCTCTCGTGCGAACCCTTCCGTGCGCCGGCTCATCGTAACCGAGAAGTTCAACGCGGCCATTCGGATCGCCACCATCCTCAGCGACGGGAAGGCGAAGCGCTCCCATGGCGACGGGACGACCGTCTTCGAGTTCATGCAGGGCGAGGACCGCGTGCGTGTCATCGGGCTGCGCGGCCACATCATCAACCTCGACTATCCGGAGGCCCTCAACGATTGGACGCGGGTCGACCTCAAGGAACTCGTCTGGGCGGAGCCGCAAAAGGTCGTCACCGAAGGAAAGATCGGCGCCGCCCTCCGCAAGCTCGCGGCGGACGTCGACGAGGTCATCGTCGCGACGGACTTCGACCGCGAAGGCGAGCTGATCGGCGTCGAGGCGCTCGAGATCATCAAGGAGGCACGCCCGGAGGTCCGGATCCGACGTGCACGCTTCTCCGCGCTCACGAAGTGGGACATCGAGCGGGCCTTCGCGAACCTCGTGGACGTCGACTATCCGCTCGCGTGGTCCGCCGAATCGCGGCAGTCCGTCGATCTCGCGTGGGGCGCCGTGCTCACCCGGTTCCTGTCCGTCGCCTCGAAACAGATGGGACGCGACTTCCTGTCCGTCGGCCGGGTTCAGAGCCCGACGCTCGCGCTGATCGTCGATCGGGAGCGCGAGATCGAGAACTTCACCCCGCAAGACTACTGGACCCTCCACGCGAAGTTCCGGAAGGACGTCGACGGCGCTCCCGTCGACTTCGACGCGGACCACGAGCACGGTCCCTTCTGGGCGCGGCGGGAGGCGCAAGCCGCTCAGGCCCAAGCCGATGCGGCGTCCCGGGGCCTCGTCCGCGAGTACATCCAGAACGAACGCGAGGAGCGCCCGCCCCCGCCATTCAACACGACGATGTTCGTGACGGAGGCCAACCGGCTCGGCTTCGGTGCGGCGCAGGCGATGCGAATCGCCGAGGACCTGTACCAGTCGGGGTTCATCTCGTACCCGCGGACGGACAACACGGTCTACCCGTCGTCGGTCAGCCTGCGGTCGGTCCTCGAGAAGCTCGCCGACTCACCCTTTGCGGACGAGGCGCGAGAACTCCTCGCGCAGGAGCGCATTTCGCCGAGCCGCGGGCGGACGGAGACGACCGACCACCCGCCCATCTATCCCGTCCAAGGCGTCACCCGGGAACGGGTGAAGCGCGAGGACCACTGGCGAATCTACGAACTGGTCGTGCGTCGATTCTTCGCGACCGTCGCGCCGTCCGCGATCGCACTTACATCGGAGGCAAAGATCGATCTCGGCGGGCAGATGTTCGTCGCCCAGGGATATCGGATGACGTCGCCCGGATGGCGGAAGTATTACCCTTACTGGACGGTCCGCGAGGCGGTCCTGCCGTCCCTGGCCGTCGACGAGACCGTCGAGCGGGAGGGGCCCGTCATGGTGCGAGACGACCAGACGAAGCCGCCACCGCGATACAGCGAAGGGTCCCTGATCCAGGAGATGGAGCGGCTCGGACTGGGCACGAAGTCCACGCGGCACGAGATCATCAAGAAGCTGAACGACCGGAAGTTCATCGAAGGAAAGTTTCCCCGGCCCACGACGAGCGGGCGGGCGGTGATTGAGGCGCTCGAAGATCACGCGCAGCGCATCACCCAGCCGGAGATGACGGCCCACCTCGAGGCGGATATGGAGGGGATCGCGACCGGCGTCCGCGCGCGGGAGGACGTCGTCCGGGAATCCCAGCAGATGCTCAGCGAGGTCCTCGAGACCCTCGAGGCGAACCGGGAGGCGATCGGCCAAGAGATCGAAGCGGCGCTCCGGGAGCAGAACTACATCGGCAAGTGCAACCTCTGCAAGGAGGGGAACCTGACGGTCATCCGCTCCCGCCGCGGGTCGCGGTTCCTCGGGTGCGATCGATATCCGGCGTGTCGGAATACGCATCCGCTCCCGCAGATGGGGACCGTCCAGAGCGCCGAGGAGAACTGTCCGGAGTGCGGCGCCCCGATGATCAAGCACACGGACCGGGGGCGCACGACGACGTACTGCGTCGCCTCCGCTTGCCCGACCGTTCGGGAGAAGAACTTCATCGGTCGGTGCGAGAAGTGCGGCGACGGGGAACTCAGCATCCGGCACGGGACGTACGGCAAGCGGTTCGTCGGCTGCTCGAGCTATCCGAAATGCGACAACTCTTACCCGCTCCCGCAACGCGGGCTCATCGTGCCGACGGAAGACCGATGCAACGCGTGCGGACACCCCATCATCAAGGTGATTTCCCGCGGACGGCCCCCGTGGATCCTGTGCCTCAACATGAAGTGTCCCGCGAAGAACGGGAAAGGTCGCAGGTCCGCGAAGGGCGGAGCGAAGAAGGCACCGAGGAAACGCAGGCCGAAAGCGAAACCCGAGGCGATCGTCGCGGACATCCCGACCGGTTAGGGCGACGCCATGAACCGGATGAACTCCTCCAAGGTCCGGGGCTGCATCGTGTAGTTCGTCCGCTTCTCCTCGCCGATCGTCGATGCTCGACGCTCGAACCCGGGAGGTCGACGCCTCCGCAATCCCCGACGAATAGGCAATCGCCCGTGAAGACGCGACCGGCGACGATATAGCAGCACGAGTCTGGGGAGTGACCCGGCGTGTGGACGACCTTGACCTTCAACTCGCCGACGCCCACGATTTGACCGTCCTCGAGGACGACGTCCTTCGTCACGTTCGAGAGGCGATGCGCAGCGATCTTGGCCCCCGTCTCATTGGCCAAGCGCCCGTTGTCGTAGATGTGATCCGGATGGTGGTGGGTGTTGAAGATGAGCTCAATCGTGTACCCGTTCTCCGCGGCGGCCTTCTGGAGCACCCGCGCATCGAAGCTCGGATCGATCACGGCAGCGACCTTGGTGGCGGGGTCTCCAATCACGTATCCGAAGTTTCGCATCGCCCCGATCAGACGTTGCTCGAAGAACACGCCCCGGGACACGACCGTCCGGGAAATGAGGATTGCGCGCGACGGATTATCGTTGGCGGCCGTAGCTGGGATACATCCGCGCGTAATACTCTTGCCACGCCCGGGTGTAGTCCTCCCAGGCCTTCCGAGTCTGATCCTTGCGCTTCATGTTCGACGTGACGGCGAGGGACAGAAGGAAGGCGATCCCGAGGATGAAAGCCCCCGTGGCGGTGCTCAGAGTCGGCTCCCCCGAAATCAATCCTCTCGTCGCGGCATACGCGCCGAGGACCGCGGTCACGATGGCGAATGTGACGAAGCCGGCAATTCGGCGGCTAATCCAGCCCATGACGCCCTGGCGTCGTCTCAAGACTGGATAAGGGTTTTGACATCGGTATCGGTCGCGACAATCGAAGAGGCCTCTCGACGGGTCCGCATCACGCGGTAGCCGCGCTGCTCAAGGGCCCTCTCAATGGAGTCCCAGGAGGTCTCCTCCGAATCGAACTCCACTACGCCCTTGTCGATGACGTAATTCGCGTTCGCCTCTCGGATGCCAGGCATTTTCCTCAGCGCCCGCCCCACGTCGATCGCGCAACTGGCACACGAGAGGCCGT
>VBMM01000026.1 GCA_005878415.1 Methanobacteriota archaeon | reverse complement strand
GCGATTACGAAGGCGATTGGAGCGAGGATGGCGACAACGGCATAGAGAATCGCCTGAGGTGTGAAGCTGAAGGCGACAAGCAGCAGGCGGAAATCGCCCAAAACGTCAGGATGGTTCCGGAAACGTTCATACGACGGGCTCGACGCAAACCGATATCTTTTGGGACGCCTGACTCAAAGTAGGCGGAGGCCAGAGTTACCGCACTCGTAAGGAAAAGCACAATCGAGGTCAACAGGAAGAGGACGTTCACGGACTCGGCGATTAGCAGGGTTGCAGTGATCTGTGTCTCCTTCCCCGTCATGATGTTGATGGACAGGATTAGACCGATGAAGGACAATCCTCCCATGAAAGTGGCAAGTGCCGTCAGCCGGGCGTTGGCGGTGTCGTAGTCGACCATAATCCACGCGCCGGTACGTCACCCGCCACCGCCCCCGAGCATGTCCTTGCTCGGGGACGTCAGGTGCCTCGGGTCCAATACCTTTTCCGCTTCCTCCGGGCTCAGGATCCCCTTCTCGATCACGAGCTGCTTGACCGTCTTCCCGGTCTTCCCCGCCTCCTTCGCGATCTCCGCGGCCTTCTCGTAGCCGATGATCGGGTTCAGCCTCGCCGCGATCGCGGGGCTCGATTCCGCGTACCGCTGCAGGACCTCGATGTTCGCGGTGATGCCGTCGACGCACTTGTGCGCGAACACGCGCGCCACGTTCGCGAGGAGTTCGACGTTCTGCTGCAGTCGCTGCGACATCACCGGCATCATCGTCGACAGGTCGAGGTTCGAATGGGTGTTCGCGACCGCGATCGCGACGTCGTTCCCGATCACCGTGACGGCGACCTGCATGACCGCCTCCGGGATCACGGGATTCACCTTGCCCGGCATGATCGACGACCCCGGCTGCACCGCCGGGAGGTTCAGCTCCCGGAGCCCCGTGTGTGGGCCGGAGCCCAGCCAGCGCAGGTCGTTCGCGATCTTCATCATCGAGACGGCGACCGTGCGGATGGCCCCGCTCGCCTCGACGAGCGCGTCCCGGGCGCCCTGCGCCTCGAAGTAGTTCTCCGCTACGCGGAACCTCGTGTTCGTGGCGGCGCTGATCTTCTCGACGACCCGGCCCGGCATGTCCGGATGCGCGTTGATCCCCGTCCCGACCGCGGTCCCGCCGATGGCCAGCTCCGCGAGGGCCGCGCGCGCGGCGCTGATCCGGCGGATGCCATGGTCGATCTGCGACTGGTAGCCGGAGAATTCCTGCCCCAGCCGGATCGGGGTCGCGTCCATCAGGTGGGTCCGGCCAGCCTTCACGATCGGGTCGAACTCCTTCGCCTTCT
>VBMM01000025.1 GCA_005878415.1 Methanobacteriota archaeon | reverse complement strand
GACGTCCTTCGTCCTGACGACCTCCCTCCCCTCCTGTCCCGGCTGGTGGGCCCAGAGCTGTCACACGCCACGATGACAAGGTATAATATAAACGCGTTATATTTGGTGTATCGAGTCCCACCGGGAGCGATCGGGAGGATCCCATGCCGACAACGGCGCCGGCAGATCCGATCGTCGAGGAGGATCGGGTCTGTCCCGAATGCGGGAGCGAGCACCTCGTGCGCGACTACGCGCGCGGCGAGCTCGTCTGCGATTCCTGCGGCCTCGTGATCAGTGAGAGCGCGATCGACGAAGGACCGGAGTGGGCGGCGTATTCCGTCGAGGAGAACGACCGCCTCGCGCGGACGGGAGCTCCCCGCAGCTACGTCGCCGGCGCCTCCGGCCTCACGACGGTCATCCCGCTCGCGAACAAGGACGCCCGGGGGAACACGATCCCGCTCCGGGAGCGCGAGAAGTTCTACCGCATGCGGAAGCTGCAGCGCCACTCGGGCCATTCCCGGC
Organism: Methanobacteriota archaeon; assembly: GCA_005878415.1. Classification (GTDB taxonomy): domain Archaea; phylum Thermoplasmatota; class Thermoplasmata; order RBG-16-68-12; family RBG-16-68-12; genus RBG-16-68-12. Next base: position 4,793 of record VBMM01000025.1, on the reverse strand, counting down.
CGGGAGAGCGAAGCCTGCCCGAGACGATCCGCTCGCTCGACCGCGTCGCATCGCTCATGGGGCTCCCACGACCCGTCAAGGACGAGGCCGGATTCATCTCCAGGAAGGCCCTCGAGAGGGGCCTCGTCCGCGGCCGCTCGATCGAGGCGATCGTCGCGGCGGCGGTCTATGCCGCCTGCCGGATCGACGGCGTCCCGCGGACGCTCGACGAGTTACAACAGGTGACGGGCGTCCGCAAGAAGACGATCGGCAAGGCGTACGGCGCGCTCCTCCGGGCATTGACCCTACGGGTGCCGCCATCCCGGCCCTCGGACTACGTGAGTCGATTCTGCTCTCGCCTCGGGCTGAGCAACACCGTCGAGGCGGAGGCCCACAAGATCCTGAAGGAACTGGAGAAGATCGAAAGCTCGATGTCCCTGTCCCCCGCCGGGACCGCGGCGGCGGCAATCTACCTCGCCTCCCTCGCGTGCGGCGAGCGCCGGCCGCAGAAGGCGATCGCGAAGATCGCGGGCGTGAGCGAGGTGACCCTCCGCAACCGCTTCCAATTCATGGAGGGGTTCATGCAACAGCTGGTCCTGCCGCGCGGTCGTGCGCCGAAACTCAGCGGCCCGGCAGGGCCGGCCGACTGAACGCCGCGACCCTGGTATTCACATCGCGCGCGAATCGGAGGAAAGGTTTGATATGGGGCGCTTGCGTGCCACGGCTAGGGTCGAACGAATGTCGGAAAACAACCGGGTGAACCCACACCGGTCCGGACGTTCGACCGATCCGTTCAGAGGGGCTCGATACGAATTGGTAAACTCCCAAGAAGGCCCTCGCCTTGGGGCGTAGGGGCGACATCGCATGGGCGCGGCGACCGTGAGGCGGAACGACGTCTCTTGGATGATCGGAGGGCCCCAGGGGAGCGGCGTCGATTCCTCGGCGAACGTCTTCGCGCGCGCGTGCGCCGCGGGCGGCCTCCATGTGTTCGGCAAGCGGGAGTTCTATTCGAACATCATGGGCGAGCATTCGTACTTCCACCTTCGCGCGCACACGAACCTCGTGCGGTCGCACATCGATTCGGTGAACGTCCTCGCGACGTTCGAGGCGGAGACCCTCTTCCGCCACGCCCGTGAGGTCACGGACGATGGCGCGATCGTGTACGATCCGTCCCTCGGCAAGACGCGCCTGTCCGACGTCCCGACGATCGAGAAGCGCCTGTACGCCGATCTCAAGACCTATCTGATTTCCCGCGGCGTCGGCGAGACGCTCGACGACCTGCTCGCCGCGTCGAAGCAACGAGGCGTGACGCTCCTGCCGATTCCGTTCAAGGACCTCCTCGAGCAGATCGCCGACGAGTTCAAGGTCGACCAGCTCAGCAAGATCTCCCGGGTCGTCAACATGCTCGCGGTCGGCGCGTCGTTCGGCGTCCTGGGGTTCGATTTCTCGACGATGGAATCGGCCCTCGCGGACGTGTTCCGCAACAAGGCCAAGATCGTGAGCATGAACGCGTCGGGCGCGCGGAAGGCGTACGAGCTGGCGGGGTCCCTCGCGCCGGACTTCGGCTATCGACTCGAGCGGGTCGCCCGGAAGGAGCCGCGGCTCTTCCTGACGGGGAGCCAGGCGACAGCGCTCGGCAAGCTGTACGGCGGCATGCGTTTCCAGACGTACTACCCGATCACCCCCGCGTCGGACGAGAGCGAGTTCCTCGAGGAGAACGAGGTCCTCGAGCTGAACGGCCACGGCCTCGCCCCGGATGCGGCGGACGCCGCGCCCTCGAAGGAGAAGGGCGCCTCGGTCCTCGTCGTGCAGACGGAGGACGAGATCGCCGCGGTGACGATGGCGACGGGCGCCGCGTTGACGGGCGCGCGGTCGGCGACCGCCACGTCGGGCCCGGGCTTCTCCCTCATGATGGAGGGGATCGGTTGGGCCTCGATCAACGAGGTGCCCCTCGTCATCACGCTCTACCAGCGCGCCGGCCCGAGCACCGGCATGCCGACCCGCCACGAGCAGGGGGACCTTCGCTTCGCGCTCCATGCGGGCCACGGCGAGGCGCCGCGAATCCTCCTGGCCTCGGGCGACTTCGAGGAGTGCATCCGCGACGGCTTCCTCGCCTTCAACTACGCGGAGCGGTACCAGATGCCCGTGATCCATCTTGTCGACAAGGCGCTCGCGAACAGCTACGCGACGGTCGGTGTGCCGGACCTCTCCGACCTGAGGATCGACCGAGGCGCGACCGCCCCCCCGAACGACGGATACTCGAAGGACAATCCGTACAAGCGGTTCGACCTCGGGAACGGGCCGGTGTCCCCGCGGGCGTTCCTCGGTCAGGAAGGCACGATCTTCTGGAACACGGGCGACGAACACGACGAATTCGGCCACATCACGGAAGATCCGGTGGTGCGGGACGCAATGATGGAGAAGCGGTTCGCGAAGCTCGACCTCGCGGCCCGCGAGATCCCGTCCGAAGAGAAAGTCAAGTACTTCGGGCCGAAGGGAGCGCCGACCGTGATCGTCTCGTGGGGCTCGACGAAAGGAGCCCTCCTGGATGCGCTCGACCGTCTCTGGGCGGAGGGCGCGAAGGTCGGCTACCTGCACGTCCGCCTCATCAACCCCTTCCCGGTCGACGAGGTCCTCGCGCACATCGCGAAGGCGAAGCGCCGGGTCGGCGTGGAGATGAACTTCGGCGCGCAGCTCGCCGGGATCGTCCGCGAGCGGACGGGGATCGAGATGACCCATTTCATCCAGAAGTACAACGGACGGCCGATGTCGAACACGGAGCTGTACGACGCGATCCAGGCGATCCTCCGCGGGAAGGCGGAGAAGCGGACGGTGCTGACCCATGGCTCTTGAGCAGGTGATGAAGCCATCGGACTTCGCGACCGAAGTGCACAACGACTGGTGCCCGGGATGCGGCGACTTCGGCATCCTCCGGACGGTCCAGATGGCGCTCGCGGAACTCCGGATGGAGCCGCACCGCGTGACGATCGTGTCGGGGATCGGGTGCTCCGCGAAGACGATCCACTACGTGCGTACGTACGGCGTGCACACGCTCCACGGCCGCGCCCTCCCGTACGCGACCGGCGTCAAGCTCGCGAACCCCCAGCTCAAGGTCCTCTGCCTCAGCGGTGACGGCGACGGGCTCGGGATCGGCGGCGGCCACTTCGTCAACGCCGGCCGGAGGAATCTCGACATGCTGTACATCATCTACGACAACGGCGTCTACGGCCTGACGAAGGGCCAGGCCGCGCCGACCCTCAAGCTAGGCGTCCAGACGAAGTCCCTCGCCCACCCGAACATCAACGACGCCGTGAACCCGATCTGGCTCGCCCTCGCCGCCGGCGCGACGTGGGTCGGCCGCGGATACTCGTACGACATCAAGCACCTCGTCTCGCTGATCAAGCAAGGGATCGACCACAAGGGCTACGCCTTCCTGGACGTCCTCCAGCCGTGCCCGACGTACAACGACATCAACACGAAGGAGTGGTACGGCGGCGAGGATCGGAAGGACCCGACGTCGGGCCGCGCGCTGCCGCGCGTATACAAACTCGAGGACGAGGGATTCGATCCCGTCGTCCACGAACCGGCCGAGATCGAGAAGAAGGCCACGCAGGCGCTCGAGAAGGCGCTCGAGTGGGGCGATCACATCCCGATCGGCGTGTTCTACAAGAACGAGCACATCCCGACGTTCGAGGAGCGCATCGCGCAACGCGTGCCGACGTACCTCGACAACCCTCCGGCCCTGCAGCCGATCGCGGGCGCGCACGGCGAACCGAGGACCGACCTCACGAAGCTCCTTCAGCGGCTCACGTTCAACTCGTCGTGAGGGCGGCGCGTTTCGCGCCTCGGGGGCTCTCGAGCATCTCCGCGGCCGGCTTGCCCATCTCCCAGATCCGTTCGGACATCTCGGACATCGCATTCGCGATTGCGGGATCGTCCGTCCAGATTGCGATGTCGTCCCCGCGGTACGAGGAATCGTCGTCCGGGATCGGGTGGCTCATGAGGAACTCGACCCCGTCGAAGACGTGCATGTACACGGGCATCATGAAGTCGATGTGGCGGACCTCCGCGTGGCGCAGGAGCGTCCGCACGTCCTCTCGGTTCTCCGGTGTGAAGCAGAACGCGTACTTCAGGCGGACGCCCTGCTTCGATTTCTCGACGAGTTCCGGTGAGAACGCGCCGAGGATCCGCCCCGGGCTCTTCGTCGTGCCGATGCCGATGACCTCCCGGGTCGAGGAGTCGTACATCTTCAGCAGACGTTCCCGCACATTCTTCCGGCCGTAGATCGCCTCGAACCGTCCGCGGGACTCCGGCTCCTGGCGCGCGCTGATCGCGAACTCCCTCGCGAGCGACTCGAGGCCCGCGTCGAGCTGATTCGCGCGAGACCGCAAGTCGTCCGCCAAGGTCCTCAGGTATGCGGCGAAGGGGACCGCCTTGTAGCGGAGCGGTGTCTCCGGGAGGATCTGCACGAGCCCCTTCTCGTGGAGTTGTTGCATCGTCGAGTAGATGCGCGTCCGAGGGACCTTCGACATCGGCGGCACCTGGCTCGCGGTCGCCGTGCCGAGGTCGAGGAGCGTCAGGTAGACTCGGGCCTGATACTCGGTGAGCCCGTGGTCCATGAGCTTCCGGACCCGATCCGGGTTGATGGGCACGGGTCCCTTCGAAGGCGATGGCCCGCATAAACGTTGTTACTCACCTCGATGACACGGCGGTCCCGAAAAGGGGAACTAGCCCGCGTTCGATGGCCGCGGCCCGATGGCGGGACCTGGCGCGGACGACGGCGCGCTGCGCCGCGGCCTCGAGGAGAGCCTCGG
>VBMM01000305.1 GCA_005878415.1 Methanobacteriota archaeon | reverse complement strand
CCATCGCGTTCCGATGCACGCCGAACTCTATTAAGCGTTCGTCTTCCGGTCGCGCCCGCGTTCGTAGGGAATCGGATCGCGGACGCCGGCCTCCCGGAATCCTTTCAGACGGAGCTGGCACGAATCGCAGACGCCGCACGCCTTCGGACGGCCGTGATAGCAGGACCACGTGAGCTCCCATGGCACTCCGAGCTCGACGCCCTTCCGCACGATGTCCGCCTTCGTCATCAGGATCAGCGGCGTGCGAATCTCGACGGGATCGCCCTCGACCCCTCGTTTCGTCCCGAGGCGCGCGACATGCGCGAACGCCTCGTAGTACTCCGGCCGGCAGTCCGGATATCCGGCGTAGTCGTAGGAATTCGCCGCGATGTAGATCGCCTTCGCCCCTACGGCCTCCGACAGGGCGAGGGCGTAACTCAGGAAGATCGTGTTCCGGGCGGGCACGTACGTCGGCGGGATGCCCGTGCCGATCTCTTCGGGGGGACGTCCCTCCGGGATCGGGACGCGTCGATCCGTCAACGCCGAGCCGCCGATCGACGCGAGGTCCAGGCGGACGACCCGGTGTTCCTTGACGCCGAAGTATTTGGCGACGGATTTCGCGGCGTCGAGTTCCTTGCGGTGCCGTTGCCCGTAGTCGATCGTGAGCCCGATGACCTCGAGGCCGTCCGCCTTCGCAATCGCGGTCGCGGTGGCGGAATCCATGCCTCCGGAGAGGAGGACCACAGCGGTCGGGCCGCTCATTCGGATGGGATACCCGGCGCGCGCTAAAGGCCTTGCGAGTGTCGGCGTGGGTTCTGGCCTTCACGCGGCGAGTTTGGCGGCGGTTCGTTCGTACCGATCGACCAGAGGGGCTACCCGTCGATAGCCGTCCGACCCTTTCCGCGGCTCCTCCACGAATCCGATTTCATGGCCTTCCGGGTCATGCAGATATGCGACTCGACCGTACGGCCGATTCGCCGGGGGACCGAGGAACTCCGCCCCTCGCCGCCGAAGATCCTCGTACACCGCTGGGAGGTCGTCCACGGCGAACACCACGAACCCCTCTGGGGTCTGGCGTCCTTCACCGGGCGGACAGCGGTGGATCGCGAGCCGGACGCTGCCGGCGTCGAAGTGGATTATGTGGTCTTCGTCCAGGAGGAGCGGGAGACCAAGCAGATCCCGGTAGAACGATTTCGCTCGATTCAGATCCGCGGAGTAGAGGACGATTCCCTCAAGGATGAGTCCGGACATGCGGCTCCCGAGTCGCGAGGGCGGGTCCCCCTTATCTCCGTGCCGCTAGTACGCCCGGATCTCGTCGAGGGCGTAGTCCTTCCAGTCCCGCTCGCCGAGTACGATCTCGAACTCGGGCGGGGTCAGAATCGGTTGCTTGTACTGCAGGATGTCCTCGATGGCGATTCGTGGGCACGCGGTATTCACCCAGGCGTCCACCCGGTAGCCCGCCAAGTAATCCGGAGACACGAGATCCATCAGGAAAATGCTCGCCTTCCGCCCGTGCTTCTCGGCCATCGCCTTCATGTCCTGCCCCAGTTCCATGCGCAGCTGCCCGATCTTCTTTGACACGATGATGCCGAACGCCTGCGCATCCTGCGCTCGGGATATCGCCGCATGCCGCTGCCGCAAGATGCGGTCCTTCACCTCCGCGAGGCTGCGCGCGGTCCCTCTCTCCGGGTCCGCGATGATCACCGGCTTGTCGACGAGGATCGCGACGCCGAGGGGATGGAAGTCTCCCGTGCCGATCGCCGATCCGCACGACGTGGCCCTTCCCCTCGAGCCGTTCCTGGATCTTCGGGAGCCAGTGGCGGTACTGCGTCGTGGTCACGAGGCCGACCCGCCCCGGGAGCAAGGGCTCCGCGGCATCGATGAAGTCCATCGAGGTCAGCGGCGGGCCGGGGAGGTCGTAGAAGAACACGTTGCGGTATCGAAGGTGGGGCATCGGCGCGTGGCCCAGGTGGACGATCAGGTCCACCGGCATGTCGGGGACGTCGCACGCGCCGAACGAAGGGTCCGCCGAGACGAGGCACGTGACGCCGGCCTTCGACTCGAGCTCCTGCGCAAGTTCGACCGCCTTCGTTCGGAGGCCGACCGGGAACTGGAGCCCGACCGTCCTCGCGTTACGGCCCCGGATTACGTCCAGGACACGATCCGTATCGCCCATGAGCGGGGTGGCAGGCCCGTGGCCCGAGAAAAACCTGTGCCCAGGATTAGTGCTTCCTCTTTTCTCTCTGGATCTCGAGATACCACGGCGTCGGCAGTTTCACGCCGCCTTTCCGGAGCGCCTCTTTCGCGTCCTCGACGTGGTCCTCCGTCGTCGAGATCGTGAAAATCTTTGTGCCCGGCTTGACTCGGGCCGCCGTGCCGACCGCTGCGCCGAACGCCGCGCGCATGCCCTCGGAGATGCGGTCGGCCCCTGCGCCCGTCGCGATCTTGTTCTCCCGCAACACGTTGTGCGGGTACAGCCGGAGCTTGAGGTGGTATGCGTTGCCGGCCTTCTTCGCGATG
>VBMM01000304.1 GCA_005878415.1 Methanobacteriota archaeon | reverse complement strand
GGTTCACTTCCCCGCCGCAGACCCGACAGACCTGGGCCACGGTGCTGTCCGTGGGCTTCACCGCCATCAGGCCCGTGCCTCCCATAGCATCGTTCGCACGACCGACCCCGCTGAACCGGTTCGCGTCACTACCTTGCGAGAGGGTATATAATCGTAAGGTCGCCAGTATCATCCATCAATCTAGCGCACGAATGCGAGCGGGAATCTCCGCGTGGTCCCGCGCCGGAATAGTATTTATACGGTCGGACGGGTCTGACGGTCTCGAGCGGATTTCGGAGCAGGGGCAGGCCGTGGGGACGGACAGCGCAAAGCGAATTATCGTGCGGATCGACCCGAAGAACCCCGACCTCGACGTGTTCTTCGACGGCGACGAATACGCCGTCTGTTCGAGGCCGAAAGAGAAGTCCCGCGCGATCGCCGAAGCCGTCGAAGGGAAGAAGAAGGCGTAGAACCGAAGCCTTTTGGCCGAGACGCACATTGGACCGGGCATGGCGAGCAGGAAGCCCACGAAAGCGGACCTGACGGCGGTCCCGATCGAACACCTCGACCTCGAGACGACGAAGACGGTCGCGGATCTCGTGGACGGTTACAAGCACATCTCGTTCCAAGCGAGGACGCTCGGCCTCTGCGCCTCCGTGCTCGAGAACGCGATGACGGATCCGAAGTGCACGGTCTTCTTCGGCGGGGCGGGCGCGTTGACGCCGGGCGGGCTGCGGAAGGTCATGCGGGACATGGTCGAATTCGGCCTGGTCGACGTCGTCGTGACGACGGGAGCGATCGCCTACCACGACTTCTACGAGGCCCACGGCTACCGGCACTACCGGTCCTCGCCCGACGCGGACGACATCCTGCTCCGGGAACACTTCCTGGACCGCGTGTACGATACCCTTGCGGACGAGTCGCTGTTCCGGGAGTGCGACGAGGAGATCGCGGCCCTCGCGGACTCCCTTGAACCGAGGTCGTACAGCAGCCGCGAGTTCCTCGCGATGATGGGGAAGATCGCCGAGAAGGATCCGAACAGCCTGGTCGGCACGTGCTACCGCAAGGGGATCCCTTACTTCGTACCGGCTCTGAACGACTCGTCCGTCGGCATTGCGCTCGCGAAGCACCATCACGATCGCGTGAAGGCCGGCCGTAATCCGATTGCGATCGATTCGATCAAGGACAACTACGAGATCGCCCAGGTCAAGCTGAAGTCCCCGAGGACGGGGGTCTTCTATGTCGGCGGCGGCACGCCCAAGAACTACATTTCCCAGGTCGAGGTGATCCAGGAGGTCATGGGATACCCGGAGAACCCGCACATGTACGCCGCGCAGATCACGACGGACGTGCCGCAGTGGGGTGGCTTGAGCGGTTGCACCTTCGAGGAGAGCCAGTCGTGGGGCAAGTTCCACAAGGACGCGAAGATGGCGCAGAGCCTCGTCGATGCGACGATCGGGTTGCCGCTCCTCGTCGGTGAAGTGAGCCGGCCCCTAGGTCCCTCGGACGTGGCCGGCATACTGATGCAAGACCTCCTCTTGCTCCGGCTCGATGACGCCGCGAGTCGTGCCGTAGGCCTCTCCGGCACGCGCCCGGATCTCGCCGATCGCCGAATCGGACGACATGCCCCGGTGGATGAGATACGCGGCGAGCATCGTCCCGGTCCGGCCCCGGCCCGCATAGCAGTGCACGAGGACCTTCTTGCCCTCCCCGAGTTTCGAGTCGAGGAAAGCGACGAACTCGTCGATCTGGTCGAACGAAGGAGCCGAGAAGTCCTCGATGCAAATCTTCTTGTGCTCGAACCCGGCGTCTTCGATCTCGAACGTGTTCAGGCGGTCGCACTCGAGGCTCACGACGACGGAATACCCCATCTTCCGCAACCGAGCGAAGTCCCACTCCATGTATGCCGGCCCCGGGAGGCCCGCGACGCGACCGCCGTCGACCGTGTAGTAGAACATCTGCACGATGGGACATCCCTCGAAGGGTAGTTCAAGATTCAGCGTCCCTGGGCCCGTGTTCTGTGCGGCGGCAGAGTCCACCAGGCAAGCGCACCTGCAAATAACTCCGATGGCATCGTCGGCTCAGATGGCCCGCGGACGCATGACGATTGGCTTGTACAACTCGTACGACCCGGTGAGGTTTGCGGAAGCGCACCGCCGGGCGATCGCTCGCGCGGCACCCGTCGCTCTCGCGTTCGACTGCAATCTCGCAACGTTCGGGTTCCCGTATCAGAACGGCTTGCGGACGCCCCGGGAGATCGCCGTGTGGGTCTCCGGGACGACGAGCATCGGGGAGGAGGGCAAGTACCTCCGGGAACTCGCGGACGCGGGTCGCTTTGCAACGTTCGACTTCCCGCGACGGGGGTTCCCGCCGCAGCTCGGAGAGCCCGTGATCACAACGAATCGTCCGGACGCGAAGAAGGCCGCAACGGCCAAGCGCCTCGCGGACCTGCTGCGCGGGGGGACGTCGCTCCTCCTCGTGTTCGGGCTCGGTCCGCGGGGCCTCGATGACCGTGACGCGTACCCGCTGGGCCGCTATCACTTCGACCTCACAAATCGCGGAATTGTCCTGGAAACCGCGACCGCGATCGGTGCGGCGCCCGCGCTAATCGTCGCTCACCTGGAGTCCGAGCGCTGATGCGCCGAGTTTGCGGCCGAATTCTTATATAGAGCCAGTCCATCGGAACGGCGTCATGGCCGGGAAGCGCGAAGCGCTCTGTGATAACATCCTCCTCACCGTGCCGGCTCGCCTCCCCACGCGTTACGGGCCCTTCCGCATCCACGCGTTCCAATGTCCCTTCACGGGAGAAGAGCACGTCGCGTTGGTAAAGGGTCGAATCGCCGGCCGACAGGACGTGCTCGTCCGTCTCCACTCGGAATGCATCACTGGCGACGTGTTCGGATCCAAGCGGTGTGACTGCGGCGCCCAGCTCGATGCCGCACTGAAGAGAATCGGAGCCGCGTCGCACGGCGCCCTGATCTACCTCGCGCAGGAAGGCCGCGGAATTGGGATCGCGAACAAAGTCGCGGCGTACCACCTCCAAGACCACGGGCTCGACACGGTGGATGCGAACCGCCTCTTGGGATTCCCCGCGGACCTCCGCTCGTACAAGTGCGCTGCCTGCGTTCTCCGCGTGCTCGGCGTGAAATCGGTGCGGTTGATGACGAACAACCCCGCGAAGATCGAGCAACTCGAGGCGTACGGCGTGCGGGTCTCCAAACGGATCCCGCTGCAGATCGCCCCGACGGCCACGAACCGTCGATATCTCGTCACGAAGAAGGACCGACTGCGACACATCCTCGACGTGCCCCGGGTCAGCGGCGCTCGATCACGGCGACGACCCGGTCCGCGGGGATCGTCTCGCCTTCGGTCGCGTTGAGGCGCCGCACCACGCCGTCCTGCGGCGCGGGAATCTCGTTTTGCATTTTCATCGCCTCCAGAACGAGGAGGGTCTGCCCTCGCCGCACGCGCGCACCGGGAGCGACCAACACCCGGACAACGCGGCCGGGCATCGACGACCGCACGTCGATCGCGGCTCCCCGGATCATCCCCGGGCGCGCCTTCTCGGATCGATCCTCGGTCACGTCCCCGATGGAGATCATGTACCGGTGCCCGTCGACAATCG
>VBMM01000024.1 GCA_005878415.1 Methanobacteriota archaeon | reverse complement strand
ACCAAGCGGTGAAGGCCCGTGAAGCCGCGGCGACGAAACACGAAGCGAAACTCGAGGAGGACCGCGCCGCATTCACCGCGGCGGAGAAAGCGCTTGCGACGCAGCGCAAGGCCTTGGAACGGGAGACGGGTCGACTCGCGAAAGTCCGGGAGGACCTCTCAACTCATCGGACCGAACTCGGGAGGACCGACAAGGAGGTCAAGCTTCGATCGGGCGAGTTGGACGCGCGCGGGGCCGTCCTCTCGCGACGCGAAGCCGAGGCCGAGGAACGGACGAAGGGGCTCGAGGCGGGACAGGCGGAATTCGCAGCGCAAATGGAGGCAGCGAAGCGCGCGGAGCGCCTGCTGAAGGAACGCGAGGCTGCCGTGTCGAAAGGCGAACACGATCTCGCCGCCGCGCTCGCGACGCTCGCAGAGCAGCGGAAGTCCCTGAAGGGGGAGCGGTCCGCCGTCCTTCGGGAATCCGATGAACTCGCACGCCGGAAGAGCCAACACGGGTTGCGCGAGAAAGCGCTCGATCAGCGGGAGCGGGAGATCCGTTCCGACGCGGAAGCGCTGAAGACAGCCGCATCGAAGAATGAGTCTCGCGTCGCCGACGCCGATCGACGCGAGGAAGAAATCGCAACGGCCAAGGCCGAGCTGGCGAAGGCACAAGCGGCGGCGACGAAGGAACGGGAGGAGCTGAAGGGCGCGACCGGAGAGCTGGAGCGGTCCCGAAGGGAGCTCGACTCGGACCGGAAGGCCGTGGACTCGTCTCAGGCGGGACTCCAGAGTCGGATCGAGGCGACCGCGAAGCGGGAGCGTCTCCTGGACGCTCACGAGTCTTCCATCTCGAAGGCACAAGCAGAAGTCCGACAAGCCGGCGCCGCCATCGCGGCCTCGGAAAAGGCGTTGAAGGGGGAGCGAGCGGCGCTGGAGCATCATGAAGCCGACCTCGGGAAACAGGGGCGGCAGCTCGAGGAACGGACCGCAGCCATCGAGGGGCGTGAGAAGACGCTCCGCACGGAGACCGAGGGTCACAAGGTCGCACTCGCGAAGTTTGAGTCCCGCTTGGCCCAGGTGGACCGACGGGAGGAGGAGCTCGCAGCCTCGGGCGAGGACCTGAAGCGGCGGGAATCCGCATTCGCGAAGGCTCAAGCGGATCTCCGAGAGTCACACGCCGAGCTCGACCGCGACACGAAGGAGTTGCAGACCGAACGCAAGTCCTCGGACGCCCTGCGCCGCGACCTTGTCGCGAAGACGAAGGCTCTCGACGCCCGCAGTCGTGAAGTCGCGGCGACCGAGGCGACGCAGATGGAGCGGGAGAAGTCGTTCGCTTCCCGGGAATCGGCGCTCGCCAAGGACGAGAAGACCCTCGCGGCAGCGAAGCGAGAATGGGAGGAGCGTCAAGCCGCCACGGCCGAGGAGGCGAAGCGCCAAGATTCGCGGAGCCGAGCGGAGATCGAGGAAGCCCGGCGCCTCGCGACCGGTGCGGTAGCGAAAGAGAAACAGCTCTCGCTCCAAGATGCCTCGTTGCGATCGAAGCAAGAACAGTTGCGACGGACGGAGGCGACACTAGACCGCCGAGAAGCGGCGCTCGCCAAGTCGACGAAAGACGTCGCGGCGACGGAGTCCGCCGTCCGGGAACTCGACGCGCGACTCGCGCAACGGGGCCGGGAGATCACGCAGAGAGAACACGAACTGAGCGAGGCGCTCGAAGATCTCGAGACCCGCAAGAAAACGGTGGAGGCCGCGGCGCGAGACCAAGCCAACGATGCGAAGGAGGCCGTCGCCGCCCAGAAGCAACTCGCTCGCGCGAAGGCGTCCCTTACCGCTCTCGAAAAGCGCACTCGGTCCGAGGCGAAGAAGTTGGAGGAACGCCTCAAGACCATCGAGGGCGCGGACTCGCGTCTGGCCGCACGGGAGGAGTCCGTGCACTCGGGAGAGGCCGAACTCGCGGGTCGCGAGACGGACCTCAAAGAGAAGCTCGCAGATCTCGCGAAGACGACCGCGAATATGAAGGACCGAGGCCACGAACTCGCGGACCGCGAAGACGGACTGAAGGTACTCGCCTCGACGCTCGAGAAGCGCGACATCGAGTCGAACAAGATCGCCCAGGGAATCGAAAAGCGCAAGGCGGAACTCGATCGGCTCGACAAGGGACTCAAGGACGCGAAGGACCACCTGGCCGCGGACGCGCGACGGGTCGCCGAAGAGCGGAAAGCCCTGGAGCGGTCCAAGGGCGACATCGGCAAGCGGTCGAAGGAGATCGAGGTCCAGGCCGGGCTGGTTGCATCGCGCGAAGACGAGGCGGCCGACCTGAAGTCGAAAGCGATGAGCCTCCTGAAGTACGCGGAGAAGGTCGCGGAGGAGAAGAGCCGCGAGCTCAAGGAGCGCATGGCGTCGGAAGAGGCGCTCCTCGAGGAGCAGCGAGCGGCAATGGAGAAGGTGGCCCGCGCCCGTGAGGACCTGGAGCAGCGCGAGGCGCGTTCCGAAGCCGCCTCGGCGGAACTCGAGGCGCGCGCCAAGGCCGTCGATCAGCGCGAGAAGCGCCTGAAGGAGGAGACCACGGCCCTCGCTCGCGAACGCGCGGAAGCGAAGGCGATGTGGAAGAACCTCGAGTCGGAAGGCCGGCGGGTCTCGCAGAAGGAAGAGGCAATCGAATCGCTCGTTGCCGGGGCCATTGCGAAGGAACGCGAGGCGCTCGTGGAGCAGACGCGGAAGGTGCGGGCGATGGCCGCCGACCTGAAAGGCAAGGACAAGGCGACGGAGCGCGACCGGCTGCGGTTTCAAGCGCTCGAGCGCGATCTGCAGGCTCGGAAGGTCAGTCTCGAGGCCCGGGACCGCGCGATCCGAGAAGAGGAGAAGGAACTCGGCCGTCGTCGCGAGGAGCTCCGTCGGATGCGGGAGCAGATCCAGGAACTCCTCTGATCACCCGCGCTCTCCTGGCGACCGCACAGTGTCTTCGGTTTTCGCCGGCCATCCGTATGCGCGGAGGAAGAGGAACATGCTGCCGAACAGCGGCACGAAGATCAGCGAGCTCAGGAGATGGTACAGGGTGAAGGGCACCTGGAGATACAGGACCGTCGTCAAGCCCACCCCGAACGGCCGGGTGAGGAAGTACCATTCGCCGAACGCGGTCCACAGATCGTAGGTGACCGTGAGCGGCACGCTGATCGTCGTGAGGAGGGCGACCGACTTGACCCGTAAGAGGACCCTCGGACGAATCCGGCGTCCGATGAAGGCGACGAACACGAATCCCGAGATGACGAAGAACGAGATGCCCGCCATCGACTCGATCGCATAGCCGGAGTACCCGGTCGACCACTCGAGGGACTGCAGGACGACCAGCGACGTGACCGGCACGAGCACCGTCCACCAGCGGCCCAGGAGGGACCCCGCGAGGAGGCTCGCGACGAACACGGTCTCGAAGTTCGCGAACGTATGCATGATGTACGTCCCGACGACCGCGACGACGATCAGGAAGCTCCCGAGGAGCCGGGTCCGGGCGTCGCCGAGGCCCGCCTCGATCGTGGCGCGCCACCCACTTCCCATTCAGCCGCCCTCCACGGATGAAACGAACTTCCAGAGGACCGTGTCGTGGTCGTGCAGGGGTTTCAGGTCCGCCGCGACGTCCCCGTAGGCGCCGCTCACCCAGTACTGCCAGTAGCGACCGCCTTCCCCGTTCACGGACCCGTTGATTGCCGTGACGAACATCCCCATCGGGATCTCATACGGGACGTACGCGACCGGGAAGCCAAGCGTATGGCTCGCCTCGATCAGCAGGGAGAACACGGTATTGTTCGCGGTGAGAATCGCATCGTAGGAGACCGTCCAACCGGCGCCGATCACCTCGAGATGGACCGCGTGCACGACGGACGGCTGCACCGCTGCGGGCTGGATCAGCTGCGTCGCGGCGTAGAGACCCGCGATCGCCGGGATGAGCACCACAGCGAAGAGAATCGCCTGACGCCGTTCGTTCATTCGACGCGCCCCCCGCGGAATCTCTTCCACACGAACACGACGGCGGCAGCGACCCCGATGGCGAGACCGAGGACGCCGAGCCCGATGAGGACCGGGATGAAGATCGGCTCCGCGAGTCGGATCGCCGGACCCAGCGCGTACACGTGGCCGTTGTCGCTCGGTGCGAAGACCATGCCGTCGGCGACGACGGGAGATCCGAGGAGGTACTCCGATGGCGATGGCTCAAACGACCATACAGGGGCGCCGGTCGTCGCATTCAATGCGTAGATCGACCCATGGGCCGTGTTCGTGGCGAAGAAGGCCTTGCCGTCCGCGTACGTGACCGAGGCTTGCACGGGACCGTTCGGGATGTACGACCAGCGCGTGTTTCCCGTGGCCGCGTCCAGCGCGACCACACGTCCCGTTGTCCCAAAGGAGCCGCCGCCCACGATGACGGAATCCCCGACGACTGCGGGGGAAGACACCCCCGCATCCACGCCGACCTTCCAGGCGAGGGTGCCCGTCGCTCGATCGATTGCGTAGACGTTACCGTCCTTGGATGGCGCGATGAGCCGCGACCCGGCGATGGCGGGCGAAGCGGCGACGGAGCCTCCCGTCTCGAAGAACCACTTCTCCGCCCCGGTCGAGGCGTCGAGGGCGAGGACGCCGTGGGGTGGGTCGAACGTCACCTGGCTCGTCGTGTTGTACGTGCCCATGATCCCGACGTATGCGACGCCATCCTGGTAAGCGGCCGAGGAGTAGTGCACGGATCCCGTCGGGTGACGCCACACCACGGTCCCGTTGCTCGCCCAGAGCGACACGACCTCGCCGGGTCCTCCCGACTCGTTGAACGTCCCGATCAGGACCCGGTCGAACGCGACCTTCGGCGAGGACGTGATGCCGCTGAACAATGTACTCGTGAGAAGGCGAGTTTCCCACCGGAGGCCTCCGTCCGACGCGTTGAGGCGCACGACCGTCCCGTCCGATGTGCCGACGATCACGGAATCATCGAAGATCGCGGGAGAGGAGAAGCCCCGGGCCGCGGATCGGTTCCAGATCGTGGCGCCGCTGAATTCATCCAGCGCCAGGATCCGATCACGCGTGTTGACGAACACCGTTCCGTACGCCACGGCCGGCGTCGCATCAATCTCGCGGACGCCCGTATCGCGGTCCCACGCCAGTCGGACGGCGTTCGGGGCGGTCGACGTCGAGACCCCGCGGTTTCCGAGATCCGATCGGAACTCGACGGCCGGGGTCGGATGGTCCGGGTTCGGCACGGGCGTGCGGCCCGCAAAGGTCACGGAATCGTATCCGGCGTTGTACAACGCGATGCTCGTGCCGTCCCCCACGACGAGCCCCGAGATCCCCGAGGACGTGAACTCCCAGGAGCGGGCGGACGCATTCCACCCGTACAAGCCGACGAACCCCGCGGGGGAATGCCGGTCGCCGATGTCCGCGATGGCGACGCCGCAGCAAGCGTACCACGTGGACTCGATCGAGACGCCGTTCGCAGCCGCCGCCCGCTGGACCGCGAGCCACGTCGCGTTGATCGCGGACGGATCGGGGATCGTCTCGCTCGCCCAGAGGTAGGCGCCGTCCCCGAAGTCGAAGAGAATCCGGATCGATGCCCCTGACACGGGGACCCGGGGCAGGACCGCGATCGCGAGGAGGGCCGAAGCGAGGCCCACCGCCATCGGCATCGTCAACCGCACCTGATTCTCCTCCTCAACCGCGCTTGATGTTTGTCCGATGAACTTGAGTATTTAAGAATGTTGGCGCGGCCTTTTCCGGGCATGCAGGGATGCGTCTCCCGATGGCGCTGCTGCGGGACCTGCGCGCGACCACCCGACTACTGTTCCTCTACGAAGTCACGACGAACCGCCACACGCGCCTCCGGACGATCGCGGAGCGACTCGACATGACGGTCCAAGGGGCGTCGGAATATGCGCACGGGCTCCAGAAGGACGGGCTCCTGGCGCTCGTCAACGGCGAGTACCGCGCCACGAAGAGAGGCGTGGACCATCTCCACGACCGCTTCGTCGAGCTGCGGGCCTTCGTCGAGCGCGCCGGACGGGCGATGGCCGTCGTCGAGACGACGGAAGCCCTCGCTGGGGGCGCGGTCCGCCGCGGTGACCGCCTCGGGCTGTTCATGGAGAACGGCTTGCTCGTGGCCTACGCCGGGAGGACGTCGCCGTCGACGGGGATCGCGGTCCACGAGGCGGCGAAGGGCGAATTGCTCGGGGTCCGCAACCTCGAAGGGATCGTCGCGCTCCGACCCGGCCGGATCGTCGTGGCGCGGGTGCCACCCGGGAGCCGCGGGAAGACGTTGCCCGCATCGAAGCGACTCCTGCGGGAGACGCGAGGGTTCGTCGTCGCCGCCTTGGATCCGGCCGGACTCGTGGCGGCGAGGGAGCTCGGCCTGCGCCCCCGAATCGAGTTCGGGGCCGTCCCCGCGACGGTCGAGGCGGCCGAGCGAGGCGTCGACGTCCTCCTGCTGCTCCCGGAGGAGCGGGCGATGGAGGCCATCCAGGCGATCGAGGCCGCGAACGCGCGGCTCGAGGACAAGATCCCGTACGAGAGCGTCGCCCTGGACTGATCACTCGAGGATCGACACGGTGTCGATCCGCCCGTCGGCGTCGCGGTCCTGGCCGGCGACGACCCGGTAGAAGTCTTCTCCGGGCTTGTATCCGTCGAGGACGTCTTCCGCGGACTGAGTGACGCCAAGGATCGCCGCCATCGTGCCGACCGCGTGCAGACCGCCGAGCAGGACGACGGCCCGCGAGGGATTCCACGGACTGCGGACTTTCGCGATCAGCCCGACCTGCTCGTCCGCGTACTGGCGCTTCGTGCGAGACGACTCCATGCGCCACACCTGCTTCCAGTCGAAATTCACCGCGAGGTGCGGGTTCAGGTCCATCGTGATGATGTTCGCGACCGGACCGCCGACCAGGATCAGGTGGTCCCGCACCGGGCCGGCCGCCTTCAGCTCCGTGTCGAGCCGGACCAGCGGGCGTTTCGGCGCCGCGAAGAGCCGCCCGAGGAAGAAGCCGAGTTCGACGGCGTACGGAGAATCGCGAGACGTCGTGCTGAAGGGTCCGTGCGTGTACGGCGAGCCGACGACGATCGAGCCATTGAAAGTCCCCTCGCTCGAGAACTCCTCGAGGAAGCGCGCGACGATGCCCGCGTGCGGCAGCAGGGGCGAGGCGACCGGTTTGCCGCGTCCCTTGAGGACGATCGCGAACGCCTCCGCCGTCGGCGCGAGGACGCGGGCCGACGCGCCGCGCTTCGACTCCTCACGGAGGACCTCGAGGAGGCCCGCGCGTTCGAGCCGCCGCACATGGTAGTAGACCTTCTGCTCGTGGAGGTGCAGACGGGCCGCTAAGGCGTTCGGATAGTCGGGGGCTCGGGCGAGCTCTTGGAGGATCCGCCACGCCAACGGCGAGGAGAGGGGCGCGACCCGGTCGGGCTTCTCGAGGATCTCGACTTCGCGGCCGACCGCCCCTTGCGGGGTGTCCTCGACGAGCCAGCGACGCACCATGCGACGCGCAAAGGGACGAATGCTATTAATTCTTTGTTACTGGTTCTCGTAATATTGTAGTATTCCTTTTAGTACTGGCACGACGTCCGAAGTGGACATGGTGAATCCGTCGGACCCCGGCGAAGGCCACGAACGAGAAGCATTCTCAGCGGGTGGACTGGTCCCGCAAGGCATATGCCGCCGGCGGCGTGAATCCGGCGGCCGTCCGGAGCGCGGAGCGGTGGTCGGCCGATGAAAGCAGTCATCCTCGCGGCGGGGGAAGGCGCTCGGATGGGGCCCTTCACCGCGTCGTTGCCGAAGGTCATGATCCCCGTCGGGAATCGCCCGCTCCTCGAGTACGTCGTTCAGGCGCTCGTGGAGAACGGGGTCCACGACTTGCTGTTCGTCGTGGGGTACCGGCGGGAGCGCATCCAGGCGTACTTCCAGGACGGTAAGGCGTTCGGAGCGCACATCACCTACGTCACGCAGACGAAACAACTCGGCACGGCGCACGCCATCTGGGAGGCGCGGGCCCATCTCGACGAACCGTTCGTCGTCCTGAACGGCAGCAACATGGTCGACGGCCGCTTCGTATCGGATCTCCTCGAGGTTGGCAAGAAGCCCGCCGTCCTGATGACGGAGAGCGAGCGGCCCCAGAGCTACGGCGTCGTCACGATCCAGGGAAAGAATCTCCTCGCGATCACGGAGAAACCGACGGAGATCATCTCGAACCTGATCAACACCGGGGCGTACGCCCTCGACGCGCGGATCTTCGACGAGATCGAGGCGCTCGCGAAGGAAGGCAAGCACGACCTACCGAGGGCCGTCTCGGCCCTCGCCAAGCGGACGGCGGTCGCGGCGCTCGGGAGGGCACGAAGTCCGCGCGGGGACCATCGAACCCTCCGTCACGATCCGCGGCCGCGTGTCGATCGGCGACGGGTGCGTGATCCGGTCGGGCGCCTACCTGCAAGGTCCGCTCTCGATCGGCTCCGGCTGCGAGATCGGTCCGAATGCGGTCCTCCTGCCCTCGACGAGCCTCGGGAAGAACGTCCGCATCGGCGCCCTGACGACCGTTGCCAATTCGATCCTCATGGACGACGTCATCCTGGGACCGTCGAGCGTCGTGCAAGACGCGGTCGTCGGCTCTGGCGTCATCGCGCGCGCGGGCCTCCTGGCCGCATCCGGCCCGGGCGACGTGAACATCGAGGGAACGTGGCACGCGGTCCCGCAGATCGGCGCGCTCCTCGGCGAGGACGTCGAGATCGGGAACGGCGTGAGCGTCGCACCCGGCACGGTCGTGAACGAACGGGCGCGGGTGGAGTCCGGCGCGAAGCTGCGCGGGACGATCCCCTCGGGCGCGGTGGTCCTGTAGATGTGCGGGATCGTCGGGTACGCGGGTCGCCGCAACGCCTTGCCGATCTTGCTCGACGGCCTGAAACGTCTCGAGTACCGGGGCTACGACAGCGCGGGCGTCGCCATCGTCGGGAGCGCCCTCCAGGTCGTGAAGGACAAAGGCTTCATCGCGAACCTCGAGGCGCAGCTGCCGGCCCTCAAAGGTACGACAGGCTTTGCCCACACCCGATGGGCGACGCACGGGCCGCCGTCGAAAGTGAATGCGCATCCGCACGTCGACTGCCACGGAAAGATCGCCCTCGCGCACAACGGGATCATCGAGAACTTCGCGAGCCTCCGCGAGAAACTCGAGGCGCGCGGCCACACGTTCGTGTCCCAGACGGACACGGAGAGCCTGGTCCATCTCATCGAGTCGTACTATGACGGCGACCTCGAGGTGGCGGTCCGCAAGGCGCTCCACGACGTCCGCGGGTCGTACGCGATCCTCGCGGTCCACGCGGACGAGCCGGGCAAGGTCGTCGGGGCCCGCAACGAGAGCCCGCTCGTCGTCGGGCTGGGACCGGACGAGAACTTCCTCGCGTCGGACGTGCCCGCACTCCTGCGGTACACGGACCGCGTCCTCTATGTGATGGACAAGGAGATGGTCGTGATCACGTCGAAAGGCGTGGAGCTCAAGGACCTCGAGGGCCGCGCGGTGAAACGGGAGCCCCAGCGCATCACGTGGTCTCTCGAGGACGCGGAGAAGGGCGGCTTCGAGCATTTCATGCTCAAGGAGATCCACGAGGGCCCGAAGGCCATCCAGGAGACGCTCCTGGGCCGCCTCGCGAACCTCGAGGTGAACGGGTTCCTGTCCGAAGGCGTGACGAGCGTGAAGCTCGTCGCCTGCGGGACCTCCTATCATGCCGCCCTGGTAGGCAAGTACATCCTCGAGGAGATCGCGCGCATCCCCGCGTCCGCCGAGCTGGCATCGGAGTACCGCTACAGCCAAGGCCCCTCCGAGCGGCCACTCGTCATCCTCATCTCGCAGAGCGGCGAGACGGCCGACACCCTCGGTGCCGCTCGT
>VBMM01000308.1 GCA_005878415.1 Methanobacteriota archaeon | reverse complement strand
GGGCGAAGGAGCTCGCGGCGTCGATCGACAAGATCCCCGGCTTCACGGCCCCGGTCTTCAGCGGGGCGCACTTCAACGATTTCGTCGTGCGGTGCAAGGGCGACTACTCGGCCGTCCACCGAGGCCTCCTGGCCCGCGGCGTCCACGGAGGCATGCCGCTCGTCCGGCAACTCCCCGAGCTGAGCGACGCGGCGCTGTTCGCGACGACGGAACGTCAGAAGGCGGACGACGTGAACCGCCTGCTCCGCGCCCTGGAGGCGGTCGCATGAGCTTCCGCCAAGCCTATTGGGACGAGCCTCTCCTCCTCGAGAAGCGATCCGCGCCGGACGAGGCGGTCGACCTCACGGACCTCGTGCCTCCGAAGCTCCGCCGGGACCGTCTCGGGATTCCGAACCTTCCCGAACACGAGGTCGTGCGGCATTTCACGCGTCTCTCGCAGATGAACTTCGGGATCGACACGGGTTTCTACCCGCTCGGCTCGTGCACGATGAAGTTCAACCCGAAGTTCACGGAAGAGCTCGCGGCCCTCCCGACCGTCGCGCGCATCCATCCGGACCAGGACGAGACGACGATGCAGGGTGCCCTGAGGCTCCTCTACGATCTCCAGGACATGCTCGCGCGGATCGCCGGCATGGACGCGGTCACGGTCCAGCCCGCCGCGGGTGCGCAAGGCGAGCACACGGGCCTCCTCCTCGCGCAGGCGTACCACCGCGACCGCGGGGAGGAGCGGCATCAGGTCATCCTGCCGGACACGGCGCACGGGACGAACTTCGCGTCCGCCGGGATGCTCGGCTTCGAGATCGTCGAGATTCCCTCGAAGGACGGCCGCGTCGACCTGAAGGCGCTCGAGGCCGCATCGGGCGAGAAGACCCTCGCGTTCATGCTCACGAATCCGAACACGCTCGGTATCTTCGAGGAACACGTGCTCGACATCGCGGAGGTCGTGCACGACGCGGGCGGTCTGCTCTATTACGACGGCGCGAACTTCAACGCGATCCTGGGCCGCACCTCGCCGGGCAAGATGAACTTCGATATCGTGCACTTCAACCTGCACAAGACGTTCACGACCCCGCACGGCGGCGGGGGACCCGGCGCGGGTCCCGTCGGGGTGCGGAGGCCGCTCGAACCGTTCCTCCCGGTGCCCGTCATCGGCCTCGACGGCCGCGGCTATCATTTGAACTACGACCGTCCGAAATCGATCGGGAAGGTCCGCGCCTGGTACGGAAACTTCGCGCTCCTCGTGCGCGCGTACGCCTACATCCTGCGGATGGGTGGGAACGGATTGCGAGACGTGTCGGACCACGCGGTCCTGAACGCGAACTACGTGCGGCACCGGCTGCAGGGCGTCCTCGACGTGCCGTTCGGCGGGTTGCGGAAGCACGAGTTCGTGGCGAGTGCCGCGAAGCTCGGATCGCGAGGCGTGCGGACCGTCGACCTCGCGAAGAGGCTCATGGACTTCGGATACCATCCGCCGACCGTGTACTTCCCGCATCTCGTCGAGGAAGCAATGATGATCGAGCCGACGGAGACCGAGACGAAGGAGACGCTTGACGGCTTCGTCGACGCGCTCACGAAGATCGTCGGCGAGAGCCCCGATATCCTGCATGGCGCGCCGCACAACACCGCGGTCGCGCGCGTCGACGAGGTGCAGGCGGCCCGTGAGCCGATCCTCAGCTGGCGGACGGCGAAGGCCCGCAAGTCGACGTGACTAGAGCTCGAGGTCGTCGCGGTCCAAGCTGCTCAGCAGGACGAACGCCCAGTCGAGTTTTCGCTGTTTCATCCGACGGTCGAGGTCCTTTTCGTTCGGACGTTCGAAGTCGAATCCGACGAGGTGGATCCGCCGCGCGCCGAAGTGGTCCGCGAGGAAGACCGCCCGGTCGCCGTCCGTGAAACCGCCGAAGTTTCGAAGGCCGCCGACGGGCCGCGACTGGGTGGTCGCGACCGTCGCACCGGAGAATCGAGGGGCCCACTCTCGCACCGCGGGCCCGTTGTCCCCGTGGGCGTGGACCACCGCGACGGTCCCTTCCTGGTTCGCTTTGAGCTGGTCCGCGACGTTCCCGTCGAGATCCGTGACCAAGACCGACGGGAGTTTCCCGGAGGCGAGGGCGACCGAGGTGGCGTTCCCCGCGACGGTCACCTCCTTGCCGCGAATGAGGCGTCGCAGATCGGCGTCCGACGCGCGGGTGCCCGCTAAGATCCGGTCCAACTCCGCCGCGACCGCCTCGTCGTCGGCCCGCGAGAAGCCGAAGTCCTTCAGGATCTGGACGTAGAACGGCTCCCACGCCTCGAAGTCCATCGGAACCCCGGTGCGGCTACCCGTCCTCGACGGGCTCCTTCGGACCCTCGCGGCTGCGGTACGAGAGGCCCGTCACCGCGACGAGGAAGACCGCCAGGCCGATGCTCAGGTAGATCAGCGGCAGGGAGGCGGCGGGGTTGTACCCGGCGAAGATCGTCTGCAGGATCTGCGTCATCCCCAGGACGAGGAGGCCCAGCGCCACGAACGACACCGCGACGGCGAGGGCGTGGCGCGGCGCCCGGCGGTGCTTCAGGTAGGCGCTGATCACCTTCCCGCCCTCGAAGGCCAACGCGCCAATCACGAAGAACCAGATCGAGCCGAAAACGAAGGTGAGGAACATCGCGACGTACGAGGTCTCTCCCGAGCGGCTCGCGAGATCGGCGCCGAAGAACACCCCGACGAGGATCAAGATGAGCGCGGACACGTTGAAGAAAATCGACAGCTCTCCGGAGGCGACGGAATCCCGGACGCGCGCGTAATACTGACCGCCCTTCTCGAAGACATCGCGGAGGCTGGTGAAGGGCAGCGAGATCAGGATCAGATAGAGGCCCGCCAGGATCAGCGCCAGGCCCGACGCCGCGTAGGGCAACGCGAGGTAGATCGCCCCGAACAGCAGGAGGACGAAGCCGAGGGGGGCCACGATCTTCCGTCGGACCCTCGGATTCTTCAGTTGCCGGCCGATCGTGTAGTAGAGCGACTCCGCTGTCGGCGTCTGCCGCACGTACACGCGGCGCACGTGGTCGACCCGGATCCGGGAGCTGATGATCGGCGAGAACGCCTCGTCCTCTGCGCCGTCGGACACGAGGAACACGCGCTCGGGACGGACGTCCCGTAGGATCTGATCGAGCTGGCGGGTCAGAGCGATATCGGACACGGTGCCGACGTGCGCATCTCCGCAGATCGTCGCGATCTCCGCGTCCGGATTCTCCTTCCGGTACCCGTCGTAGATGGAGATCGCGCTGAA
>VBMM01000307.1 GCA_005878415.1 Methanobacteriota archaeon | reverse complement strand
CCCGGGATATATCAAACTTGTCGGATGATTAGTGAACCCGCGTGCTTAGAACAGTCCTAGGCCTTCCTCGATCCGTCCGAGCTCGATGGAGGTCGTCCGGGAGCCGACGACGGCGCCATGGGCGTTCGCGATCATGCACGCGCCGACCTGCGCCGCGCCGTAATTGGCGGTCGTGATCTGGACGGGGACCTTGAGGGTGGACTTCAGGAGCTCCATCTCGCCCGGCCGCACATGCGGGTGGCAGAGCACGCCCTTGTTCGTCGCGATGGCGACGGAGCCGACCGTCTTGATCCCCGCGATCGTCCCTCGAACGGCCGGGACCCCGAGCGTCTCCTGGATGAACGCGACCGCCTCGTCATCGTAGTTCGGATGGACGACGGCGCCGTGGTCGTTCGAGAGGACGTTGTTGCCCACCGCGCTCAGCCGGTGCGGCAATGGGTAGACCGCGTCGCCGATCGCATCGAGCTCCGATTCCTCGATGAACGGCGAGGCGAGGATCCCCTTCGAGTTCATCGCGACGAGCGAGCCCACGACGGTCGAGTGGGCGACGGACGTGACGACGTGCGTCGTCTGGAGGGCCTCGTCCATATGGCGGACCGCGGACTTCGGGACGTCGCGGGCGACTAGGAGCAGCTCGTCGTTCGCCGCGCAGAAAACTCCGATGT
>VBMM01000292.1 GCA_005878415.1 Methanobacteriota archaeon | reverse complement strand
TAGACGTAGCCGCGGAAGTTCGCGGGCACGAGGATCGAGAAGACGCCGACGTCCTTCGCCTTCGCCCGCGCATAGATCGCGTCCGCGACGGCGCGCTCATGGCCGATGGATGACTTGACGGCGAGGATCGCTTGCCGCGCGCTGAAACTCAGCGTCTTGGCATCGAAGGCGCCGGGATCTCCCTTCGAGATCGCGTTCACGACGACGTTCAGGCGGTCCCCGTACCGCGCGCCTTTCGGGCAGGTGACGGTCAGGGTGATCTCCCGCTGCCCGTCCGCGATGAGCATGAACTCCTTCTCCGTGATTTTCGTGTACGTGACGTCCCACACCTTGTCCTCGACGCCGTACAGCTTCGCGGTCCACTCGGGTGGATCGGGCAACTCCGAGTTGTAGACGAGGTCGATCTTGATCCGGATCGTGTCGTCCTCCGTCCCGGTGTTCGTCACGAGGACGTCGTACTCGCGGGTCTGCCCCGCGGTCAGCGAGACTTTCTCCTCCTTGAGGTCGAGCCTCACGCCGGCGTGGCCGACGACGGGCTCCGGCTTCGCTTCGGGCTTCGGCTCCCGCTTCGAAAGGTCGTCGAGCAGCCCCATTTCAGCCCACGATCCCGAAGAGCTTGCGAACCGCATCCGGCCCGTAGCGCATGATGAGGTAGATCACGAACCCGAGCGCGCCGATCGCGACGATCCCGAGCCCGGTGATCAAGACGACTTTCGAGTATTCGTCCGACGTCGGCTTGCGGGCCATCTTGAGGACGCGGCCGAACCGGCCTTTCCCGAGCCGTTTCACCCGCTCCTCGATCCGCCGCTGGACCTCCCAGCTCCTGTCCACGATGTCCGCCATGGTCCTCACCGCACGATGTCGACGCCGGCCTGGGGCGCCCGAAGGTGCTCCCCGGGTCCGAGGATCTGCTTCGACTTCACCCCGGTCAAGATGAGCATGACGCGGAGCTTGTGCTCGAGGCTCGGGTCGACCGCCGCGCCCCAGATGATGCGGGCGTTCGCCGCGATGCGGCCCTGGACGATCTCGGACACCTTCTCCGCCTCGGCCACGCTCATGTCGTTCCCTCCCGTGACGTTGACGAGGGCGCCGGTCGCATGGCTGATGTCGACGTCGATCAGGGGGGAGTTGATCGCCTCTTCGATCGCCTCCAGGTTCACGAGGCCCGGTTTCGTGATGACCTCGGTAATCCCCTTGATCGCCCGCATCAGGACGTCGTCGGCGACCTTGAACGCCGCGTTCAAGGCGAGGCGCGGGACGAGTTCAAGGAGTTTGTCATTCGGAATCACGACGACGGTGTCTGCGAAGCTCCGGAGCTTTTCCAAACCGAATTCCGCGTTCTCCGCACGGATTGCTCCTTCCGCTCGGAATGGGAAGGTGCATATCGCAATCGTCAGGGCCCCCGCCTCCTTCGCGAGTTGCGCGACGACCGGGGCACCCCCCGTACCCGTGCCGCCGCCCAGGCCGCAGGTAATGAAGATCATGTCCGCGCCATGCACGACCGAGCGAATCTCGTCGGCGGCTTCCCGCGCGGACTCCTCGCCGACCTGCGGCAAGGCACCTGCGCCCAACCCGCGGGTGACCCGCCGTCCCAAGAGGAGCTTGTGCGGCGACCGAATCGTCAAGAGATGCTGGGCGTCTGTGTTCGCCGCATACAGTTCGGCGCCGAGGATCCCCGCGTCCACCAGCCGATCGATCGTGTTGCAGCCACCGCCGCCGATGCCGAAGATCTTGATGTTCGTGCGAAGGCTCGCGAGGATCCGCTCGAGTTCGGCATCCTCGGCGCCCGCGCCCATCGATTGGGTCGGGGAGTCGGGCACCCGGGGCTCTGCGTCGGACCGGGTGACGATTTCCTTGATGATCGAGTCCATGGGACGCCCTCCGGGACCAGCCTCCCGGCTGGGGAGTAATTTCGCTTCTCGCGTAAGAGCGTGCCGGTTATAAGCATTGCGAACCGCGTCGCGGCTCCGGGCTGAGCACGGGTGGTGTGACAGCGATCGCAGCCTCGCGCCTAGCGAATCACGTCGATGCCGACGCGGGCCCGCTCTTCGGCCGGATCGCGACGCCCGACAATCTGCTTCGACTTCACGCCCGTGGCGACGAGCATCACGCGAAGGGTGTGCTCCAGAGACGGGTCCACGGTCGCACCCCAAATGATCCGCGCAGTCGGAGAGACCTTCGACTGGACGACCTCGGCAACGCGCTCGGCCTCGGAAATCGTCATGTCGTTTCCGCCGGTCACGTTGATCAGCACGCCGTGAG
>VBMM01000302.1 GCA_005878415.1 Methanobacteriota archaeon | reverse complement strand
CGTCGGCGGGAGTCAGCGACGTGCCTTCGGCGAGTTCGTGTCCCGAGCCGGCGTCACGATGCTCGGCGTCGTCCCGAAACTGGTGCGGGCGTGGAAAGCCGAGCGGACGATGGAAGGCCTCGACTGGAGTCGGATCCGGCGGTTCAGCTCGACCGCGGAGCCGTCGACGCCCGAGGAGATGCTGTACCTCATGTTCCTCGCCGGGTACGCGCCGGTCATCGAGTACTGCGGCGGCACGGAGATCGGAGGCGGCTACATCACGGGCACCGTCGTGCAGCCGTGCGCCCCCTCGACCTTCACGACCGCGGCGATGGGCCTCGAATTCGTCATCGTCGACGACGGCCGGCCCGCGGACCGCGGGGAGGTGTTCCTCGTCCCGCCGTCGATCGGTCTGTCGAACGAGCTGCTCAACTACGACCACGACCGCGAGTACTTCGCCGGGCTGCCGATGGGCCCGCACGGGGAACCGCTCCGCCGCCACGGAGACCGGATCGAGCGGCTCCCCGGCGGATATTACCGCCACTGCGGCCGGATCGACGACATGATCAACATCAACGGGGTCAAGACCAGCGCCGAGGAGATCCGGAGCGTCATCGGGAACGATCTCGTGTACGATTCGAAGCCAATCGCGGTGGACATGGACCGTTCCGGTCAGCATCGGCTCGTCATTTATGCCGTCCCGCGGGATCCCAAGATGGTGGCATCCGCCGAGCTCAGGGAGAAGCTGCGGGGGGAATTCCAGAAGGCGATCAAAGACAACCTCAGCCCGCTCCTGGGCCACGTGGAGGACGTCGTCCTCGTGCCGGAGCTGCCACAGGCGGGCCCGGGAAAGACGCGGACGATGGCGGACCTCCGCCTCGACTACCTCGCCCGGATCGGCAAGGGGTGAGGCGTCCTCACGACTTCGGCGCTTCCGGCGTCGCCGGACGAGGCCGCGCCGGGGATTCGAGGCAGCGGTTGACCGTAATCTGCGCGATCGTCCCGTAGTACTTGGCGACGTGCTCGACGGGCCGCAACACCCATTCGGGCTCCGCGGCGCCCGCCTCTCGGTTCGTTCGCGGCGCAGTGCCCCTCGACGGTCCCGGGAGGTCCGCGCCGATCGACGCCTGCAGATCGAGGGCTTCGTTCGCTTGACCCACGTCCATCGCGAAGAAGGACGTCATCGTCGCCTCGACGAGTCGCTCGAGCCGCTGTTTGATCGGCGCCACGGCCCGCGCCAGCGCCTTGGGCGGCTTCCGCCCGGCCGGAAAGCGTCGAGCGGCGTCGGCGGCGAGCTCCTCCCAGAAGTCCGCGACGTTCTCGAGGCTGACCGCGACCACGCGATCGCCGAGGAGATGCCGCGGCTCTGTGACGCCGATCTTCGCCGCGACCGTCCGGTTCTGCGCCGCGAGCAGGAGCTGCCGGACGACGAGCCAGTACAGGCGGTCGACCTCCATCTCCATTCGGGCGATCTCTCCGAGCGTTGCGCCCGCGTCGCCGACCAGCGCACCCAGCACGATCTTCTCCATGCGGGACGTGAGGAAGTGCAGGCGTCGCAAGAGGCCGTCGATCGGAAACCGGGTCGGCTCGACGAAATTCTCGATCGTCACGAACTTCGGGCCCTGATTCACGATCGTGAGGCCCGTGAGTCCTCGGACCGCCTCGTGGATTTCTTGCAGCTGGCCGGCCGACAACTCCTCGCGGCTCTTCACGCGGATCGTGTTGCAGCCGACGATGTAATTGCCGGTGATCATGCGCGTCACCCCCTCCGACGACGCCCACGCGTCCGCATCGACCGACGCCTCCGCCGGGATGGGGAACTCCTCGTACGGCCCGCTCCGCCCAACTCTTCGGCAGCGAGATGCCGAGGCTCGAATAGCCGAGCTTCTGGACCTTGCGGGTCTCGATCTCCATGGCCTCGAATACGTATCCGCGCCGATAAATAGGTATTCGAGCGGTCCGGCCTCCGGTTCGATGTCCCTCCCATCGTCGCCGGCGATGCCGGGGCAAAGCCTCATCAACGGGACGCATGATGGGCCGGTCGGAATGGACCGCGACGTGGACGTCCTCGTGGTCGGTGCCGGGCCCACCGGGAGCACCGCCGCGAAGTACGCGGCGCTCGGCGGCGCGGACGTCCTCCTGATCGAGAAGCGGTCCGAGATCGGCACGCCGGTCCGTTGCGGCGAAGGCGTCGCGAAGCGGTGGCTGGAGGAGATCGGCCTCGACCCGTCGAACGGGTTCATCTGCCACGAGGTCGATGGCGCGCGGGTCATCGCCCCGGATGGCACGACGCTCGTCCTCGACGAGACGCGCGCCGGGAACGAGTGCGGGTACGTCCTCGAGCGGGATCTGTTCGACCGCCACCTCGCCAAGGACGCCGCGAAAGCGGGAGCGGACATCCTGATCAAGACGAGCGCGGTTGGGCTCCGGCGGGAGGACGGTGCCGTGGTCGGGGCGCGGGGCGAGCACATGGGCGAGACATTCGATGTGCGCGCGCGGGTCGTGATCGGCGCGGATGGTTTCGAGAGCCAAGTCGGCCGGTGGGCGGAACTCCAGACCCACCTCCGGACGCGCGACATCGATGCGTGCCTGCAGTACACGATGGTCGGGATCGGCGGCGATGCCCGCCTGAACGACGTGTACCTCGGGAGCTGCGCGCCCGGAGGGTACGCGTGGGTCTTCTGGAAAGCGCCCGACGTCGCGAACGTCGGGATCGGCGTGAACCTCTCGAAGATCCACGACCGAGCCGAGGCGAAACGGTATCTCGACGCGCTCATCGCGCGCACGCCCGCGCTCGCGAAGGGCGAAATCGTCGAGGAAGTCGCCGGGGCCGTGAGCGTCTCCCTCCCGCTCGAGCGCACCGTCGCGGGCGGCGTGATGCTCGCGGGAGACGCGGCCCGGCTCATCGACCCGCTCACGGGAGGCGGGATCCTGAACGGATGCCTCTCGGGGAAGTTCGCGGGCGAGGTCGCGGCGCTGGCGGTCGAGACGAAGGACGCGTCCGAATCGGCGCTTCGCGCGTACGAGACCCGATGGCGCGCCCGGATGGAGGAGGAGCTCGCCCGGCACTACCTCATCAAGGAGCGCCTCATCCGCGTCGATGACGATACGATCAACAAGGTCATCCGCACGATCGCGTCGGTGGGCATGGAGCGCGTCACCACGCAGTCGGTCCTGGAAGCCATCCGGACTCGGCACCCGGAGATCCTGGCGCTGTTCGACGGACTCCTCTGACGGACGGCGGGCCGTCACCCTTTCGACAGGTCCTCGCCGCCCTCGAACACCTGTTGCACGAGGCTGTAAATCTCCTCGAACCCGAACGTGATCTCCGAGGACACAGGATGGACGCGTCGATACACACCGATCGACTCCATGGACTTCAGGAACTCGACGTCGAGGAGGGTCTTCGGCGTCGCGGGGTCCACGAAGAGCGCCTCGTACAGAGCAAAAGGGTCCAAGGACCACTTGA
>VBMM01000299.1 GCA_005878415.1 Methanobacteriota archaeon | reverse complement strand
GGCTCGTGCGGTCGTACGGCAACCGATACTACAAGAAGCCGATCATCGTCGACGAGCTCGGCGTGCGCGGGCCGATCAGCGTCGACTGGTTCCGGTTCGCCCAGGCCCTCACCAAGAAGCCGGTCAAAGGGATGATCACGGGCCCGTACACGATGATGGACTGGTCGTTCGACGAGTTCTACGGCTCGCGGGAGCAGGCGTGTCTCGCCTTCGCGAAGCTTCTGCACCGGGAGGCGGTCGCCCTCGAGGCGGCGGGCGCGAAAATCGTCCAGGTCGACGAGCCCGCGCTCGCCACGCGGTTCGACGAACTGCCCCTGCTC
>VBMM01000298.1 GCA_005878415.1 Methanobacteriota archaeon | reverse complement strand
CGTCATCGAGCCGGAATCGCTGATCCGCGACCGGATCGAGAAGGCCCTGACGATCTTCGAACCGGGCAAGCTCTACATCGACCCGGATTGCGGGCTCAAGACGCGGACCGTCGAGGAAGCCCAGGCGAAGCTGCGGACCATGGTCGCGGCGGCGCGGGCGGTCCGGAGCGCGCACCACCTGGCCTAGGCAAAGGGTAATCCCATGCAAACACGATGGAAGGGCTGAGGATTGCGATGGGTGGCCCCGCGGATCTCCGCATGCATTCTGATGCGCCCGTGCGCTTCTTCACGGTGACGGAGGCGAACGCCCTCGTCCCGCGACTCGAAGCCCTC
>VBMM01000297.1 GCA_005878415.1 Methanobacteriota archaeon | reverse complement strand
GACCGCGACGCCTACGCCGACGCCCTTGCCGAGCAATCCGATCTTGAGCGTTCCGTCCAAGCGACCGTCGATGAGATCCACGCCCTCGGCTGCGAACTCAAGGACGTCAGCCGGGGCCTCGTCGACTTCCCCGCACGGATCGGGACCGAGGTCGCGTATCTCTGCTGGCAGCGCGGCGAGGACCGCCTCGGATGGTGGCACACGCTGGAGGCCGGCTTCGTGGGCCGGAAGGCCCTGACATCGGAACCGGAACGTTAATAACGGACCGCTCCCGTAGGAACGGCGAGG
>VBMM01000296.1 GCA_005878415.1 Methanobacteriota archaeon | reverse complement strand
TGTCCGAGACGGCGAAGAAGCAGTTCGGCTGGGGCATCTGATCCGCCGCCGAATCGCGTCGGGCACAAGTCCCAAATCTTGATATTCTCTCGCCCGTATCCTGCAGCCTGCGGGCTTCTGGGGTGGAAGGTCAACCTTGACCTCGACGGGCGGGAAGGCGTCGGAGGCCGTCGCGCGGGCGATCGGCGCCCTCGTCGAGGGCGTGACGTTCTATGACCTCGCGCACATCGCCGTCGCGGAGATGCGGGTGAAGGTCGCCTTCGAGGAGCTCGGCCGGCGGAAGAAGGCGCAGCTCGCGAAGCTCGAGGCGGTCACCGCCCGGACCGCCAAGGATGCGGCCGTCGTCCCGGGGATCTATCCGATGGACGTCGTCTCGAAGGTCGAATGCTACGTCTGCGGCTACGCCGCGGAGACGAAGGCGATGCCGAATCAGTGCCCGAACTGCGGCGCCGCCCGATACGCGTTCGAGAAGGAGATCACGCTGGCGAAGGCGTGGCAGATCGCCGCGGACACCGGCCGGAAGTCGGCCGCGCTGTTCCGGGACGCGGCGGCGCACGCCGACGCCAGG
>VBMM01000295.1 GCA_005878415.1 Methanobacteriota archaeon | reverse complement strand
CGCCTACCAGGAAGCGGGCTGGGAGGGCGCGTCCCCGCGCGGCCGGATCTTCGCGCTGCGGCAATACGAGATGCGCGGGCCGCTCGACCGCCTGCTCGGCCGGCACGTGAAGCCCGGCGAAGACTTCGCGCGGAACACGTGGGAGTGCACCGGCTGCGGCGCGTGCGAGGCGATCTGCCCTGTCGACATCCCGTTCGACACCCTGTGGGACGACGTGAAGGAGTGGATGGTCAACTCCGGGTACGCCCGGCCGCAGCTCGAGCCGTACCTCGAGAACGTGCGGGAGACGCACAACCTGTTCGGCGAGCCGGCGG
>VBMM01000294.1 GCA_005878415.1 Methanobacteriota archaeon | reverse complement strand
CTGGGTCGGATGCGTCGCGAGCTACAAGAAGCAGCAGATCGCCCGGGCCGTCGTGAAGATCCTGAACGCCGCTCGGGTGCCGTACAAGATCCTCGGGACGGAGGAATGGTGCTCCGGCGCGCCGATCGCGCGGATGGGCTACCAGGATGTCACGAAGAAGGAACTGATGCCGCACAACGTCCGGGCGGTCCAGGAGACGGGCGCGAAGGTCCTCGTGACCGCGTGCGCCGAGTGCTATCGGGCGTTCGCGAAGGACTACAAGCAGTGGGGTGGGAACCCGCCGTACAGCGTGTTCCACATCTCCCACTTCGTCGAGAAGCTGATCCGGGAGAAGCGGATCGCGTTCACGAAGCCGCTTCCGCAGAAGGTCGCGTTCCACGACGCGTGTCACATGTCCCGCGTCAGCAAGGTGTACGAGCCGCCCCGCCAGGCGTTGAAGTTCATCAAGGACCTGAAGATCCTCGAGATCCTGCCGTCTCGGGAGGACGCCCTCTGCTCGGGGGCGGGAGGCGGCTTCCCGGCCGTCTTCCCGGAACAGGCCGCGGGCGTGGGCCAGCGGCGTCTCGACGCGGCGGAGGACACCGGGGCGACGAGCCTCGTCACGACCTGCCCGCACGCGGAGATGCACTTCGACGACATCGCGCAAAAGCGGAACATGCAGCTGAGCATCGTCGACCTGGCGGAGATGCTCGCGCAGGCGCTGTGAGCCGCCGTCGGCTCAGATCGTGAAGCTCAGGCCGCACGAACACGAGTGCTTCGCGTTCGGGTTGCTGATCTTGAACTGCCCGCCGAAGAGGTCTTCCTCCCAGTCGAGCTTCGAGCCGCGCAGGTACGTCATGCTCTTCGGGTCGACGAACACCTTGACGTCTTGCTCGGCGACGACGAGGTCCGTCGGGCGCGGGGCGTCCGCGAGGTCCATGCGGTACTGCATCCCGCTGCAGCCGCCCGCGATGATCCGCAGGCGCAGGGACGCGCCCGGCTTGCTCTCCTTCTCCTGCAGCACGTGGATCCGTCGGACGGCACCCTCCGTCACGACGAGCGGCAGTTCCTGGGGAGCCATCACGTCGCGTTCGAACGCGGCGCCTCGACTTAAGTCTTCCGTCGAGATTCGCGCGTTGTTCGTGATTCGTGGGGCGCACGACCAAAGATATATATAACAACGTTATAGTGTTCCTTCCGCTTCTCGAAAACGGGAGGCCTTCCCATGGTCACCAAGAGCGTACTCCAGGAGCAAATGTCGAAGCAGGAGTACAAGTACGGCTTCGTCGCCGACCTCGACGAGGACACGGTCCCGAAGGGCCTGAGCGAGGACGTCGTCCGGCTCATCTCGCAGAAGAAGAAGGAGCCGGAATGGATGCTCGACTGG